>JANPIY010000685.1:0-4166 GCA_031425255.1 Planctomycetota bacterium | reverse complement strand
AACCTGCGCAGCCGGGAGATCCAGAAACGCGAGATCGAGGTCGGCGAAGGATCGGGCTTCGTGTTCCATAGCGATGCCCAGGCCAGTTGGATCATCACCAACGCGCACGTGGTGCTGCAGACCAACAACGAGCAGCAGTTCATCCAGAGCCGCAACGGCCAGCCGGTAGGGTATGATCGGCTCCAGGTGGTGCTGAGCGACAACCGCGAACTCGACGCTGAATACGTCGGCGTCTACCTGGAATCCGATCTCGCCGTGCTCAAGGTCGCCACGCCCGATCTGCCGGCCCTCGCCTGGGCCGACAGCGATCAGGCCAAGGTCGGCGATTGGGTGGTCGCGCTCGGCTACCCCTTGGGCGTCGGCTACAGCGCCACCTCCGGCATCGTCTCGGCCACCGACCGCTCGATCGGCATCTTCCAGAGCGCCGGCAGCTTTGATTCGTTCATCCAGACCGATGCCGCGATCAACCCAGGCAACAGCGGCGGTCCACTGGTCGACATCAACGGCCGCGTGCTCGGCATCAACGCCAGCATCAAGAGCAGCACCGGCGCCAACATCGGTCTGGGCTTCGCCATCCCCGCCAACCTGGGCCGTCGCGTCGGCGAGGACCTGCGCCTGCACGGCCGCGTCCGCCGCCCGGTAGTCGGGATCAGCCTCGACGATCTGACCCAGGACAAGGCCAAGGCGATGAATCTGCCGCAGACGCAGGCGGTCATCGTCATCAGCATCGTCCCCGAGGGACCCGCCGCCCGTGCCGGCCTGGAATCCGGCGATGTCATCCTCGGCATCAATCAGGCGCGCATCACCAGCCTGCAGCAGTTCCAGTCGCGGGTCGCCAGCAGCACCCTCGGTCAGGCCATCACCCTGCGACTCTGGCGCGCCGGGAAGGAGATCGACAAGACCGTCACGCCGGTGGCCGAGGATGAACTGCGGGCGAAACTCGATGCCGCCGCGCGCTCCACCGCGGCCAAGCAAGGCGTCCCCGTCCCTGGCTTCGGCCTCTGGCTGGCGGCCGATGAACAGGCCGGACTCTACGTCACACGCGTCGACGCCGGCAGCGTTGCCGAGCTCGCCGGCCTGAAACCCGGCGACCGCCTGATGCATGAACGCATCCAGGGCCAACTACGCACCACCGACGACGCCGCCGCCCTGGCGGAGCGACGCGAGCTGGTGGTCCAGGTCTATCAGGAAGGCCGGAGCTTCTGGCTCAAGTTACGGCGTTGAAGATGTCAGATCGCGCGGTGCGCGGTGCGCGGTGCGAGGTGCGAGGTGCGAGGTGCGAGGTGCGAGGTGCGAAGTTCTTTGTGTGAACGGTCGCCTTACTCGACGACCGTTGCTGACCACTGGGATCTCCAGGCACTCAACTTCGCACCTCGCACATCGCACTTCGCACGCCGTAGCGCTCCGCTACGGCACCGCATTGATCGTGTAATAGATCACATTGCTCGCCATCTCACCCGCCGCAGTCTCCAGCTTGTAGGTGATCTTGAGCTGATCGATCGGCTTGAGCCCAGGGATGCCCACGGTGATGGTGCGACCATCCGCCGAAAGCGTCACCGCGCTTGGCACGATGGTATCGTGCCCGGTCTTGCCGTCGGACGGCTTGAGCTCCGGCGAGCCGTAGTTGCCCGACCACTTATAGTTCCACGCCTCGATAGCGAGATTGTCAGGCGAGGCCGCATCCTTGGCCAAGGCGTCGGTGAAGGTGATCTCGATGGCGTCCTTGCGGGTGCGGATGGTCTTCGGCAGGTTGGCCGGCTTGCCGGTCCAGCGCACGCGCTGGAAGGCGCCCGGCTGGGTGCCGCTGGTCTGCCAGCCGCGCATGCCGGCGACATAGACCTGACCATCGAGCGGATGCTGACGGATGCGCATCACGCCGGAGACGAAGTTCAGCGGCAGTTTGACGGCGCCGCCTTGCATCTTCCCGTTCACCTCCTCGTGATAGCAGATGAAGAACGTGCCTTTGCCATACGAGGTGTGCAGCAGTTGGCCGTCGAACGGTCCCCATTTGCTGCCGTTGACCCAGCCCTCGCCACCGCTGCTGTTGTCCATCTGCATGGGCAGCCAGAACAGCGGTTTGTCGAAATCGGTCGGCGCCGTTTCACGGTGGGCGGCGGGAACCATGCCATAGAAGCCGCCCGGTTTCACCCAGCTCACCTTGCACGCCGGCATCCAGTGGCCCTGGTTGTCGCTGAAGGTCAGTTCATCATTCGGCCCCATGCCCAGGCCATTTGGTGCACGCAATCCGGTGGCGATCACCTCGAGCTTCGAGCCATCCTTGGCGACCTTCATCATGCAGCCCTGGTGAGGACTGGTGACGTTGGGCGGCCACGGCGAACCCTTGGCATAGTAGAAGTTGCCGGCGCGGTCGGTCTGCAGGTCGAGCGCGAACTCATGGTAGTTGTTGGTCACCACGCAGTCGTTGTTGAGGTTCTGGTAGAAGTCGGCCTCGCCATCAGCATTGCGGTCGTGCAGCACGGTGAGCTGCTCGCGGCCGAGCACGTGCACCAGGCCATCGACGATCTTCAGCCCGAGCGGCTGGAACATGCCGGTGGCGAAACGCTGCCAGGTCGGGGTCTCGCCCTTGGCGAAATGGGCGACGATCCACACGTCGCCATCCATGGTGCAGATGGCGGCCCGACCGTCGGGGAAGAAATCGAAGCCGCTGGTGCGCATGTAGGATTTCCACGCGTTCTCGTACGGCACCGCGATGGTGTCGATCACGTAGGGACCATCTCCGGTGCCCTCGGTCAGCGTGGTGGTCAGCGGTTTGCCCCAGCGCGGCGCGCCGCCCTTGGTGTGGACCGCGAGATCGCGCGGCGTGGGCGCATAGGCCGCTATCGCGGCGGTGATCGTCGCCTTCTCGCCACGGCCATGGATGAGCTCGAAGCGGCGCGGCTTGGCATCAGGCGCCAGGGCCAGGTGCAGACGCCCACCCTGCGCCACGAAGCTCGCACCCGCAGGCGCGCCCACCAGCGACACCACCGTGACCAGGCCATCCTTGTCGATGCTCGCCGTGGTGCCGGCGATGGTGACCACCGCGTCATCCATTTCCGCCACCAGCATCAGCAACGCCTCGCTGGTGGGCTGGAGATTGAAGGAGCGCTGGAACAGTCCCTTCTGATACGCCGGAGACTCGAGCACCGCGGTGGCACCCACGCGGTATGACAGCACCACCGTGCGGCCGTCGAGATAGAGACCTTGCCACTTGGCCCACTCCGCCGGCAACGGTCCCTGGGCAGCGACGCGCGGATCGCTGAAGCTGCCCCCTTTGGCCCAGCCGGGTCCCGGTTTGGTGCCGAACGCGGGCTTGCCCGAGACCAGCGGATGGCCTTCCAGACCATCGCGTTGACGCGGCATCTTCAGGTAGCCGCCGTCCCAGGCGCACGACACGCGCATGGTCTCGGTATCGAAGCAGAGGTTGGCGCTGCCGTCCTGCACCAGTTTCACCACCACGCCCTTGTAGGCGTAATTGCCCGGCAGCGGAAAGGTCGCCTCGATGGAGTGCGTGATAAAAGGACCGTAGTCGTTGGTCGCCAGCGTCGCTTGGTCCTCCGGCAATTTTTCCCATGCCGCACGATCGAAGGGAATGGCCGCGGCGCTCTTGTCATGGAATAGGACCGATGTGGGAATCGGGGTATCATTGCCGCCCGGCTGGGTCCACCACGCCACGCACCCGGCGCCGCCGGTGCCCTGAACGTACTCGATCACCAGCGCATGTTCGCCCGCGCTCAACTCGACGGTGCCCGCCTTGCGCTGCATCGGGTGGACGCCGCCGTTGTCGACCACGGTCTTGCCGTCGATCGAGAGGCGCGAGCCATCGTCGGAGATCAACGCGAATTCATGGACGCCGGGCTTGGTGATGACGATCACCCCGCTCCAGCGGGCGTAGAAATTGGTGCTCAGCCTGGTGCCGTAGAATGTGCCTTCGTTGACCTCGTCGAACGTCACCCGGGGATCGATGCGGACCAGGGTCGGCTGACGGCCCGGCGCGATGGTGGGAAACGTCGCCGCCTGATCGATGGTGAAGTACTCGCCGACCAGCCCAGGCTTGAGGTCCGCCGCCCCGGCCGCGAGGACGGTGAGCATGAGCGTGGCAGAGCGGACATGGCGGAGATGCTGGAGCATGGGGCGGTCCTGGAGGTAGGGGTCGAAAGCGCTTCCAC
>JANPIY010000684.1:0-2221 GCA_031425255.1 Planctomycetota bacterium | reverse complement strand
CCGCAGATCATCCAGATCCAGATCGATCCGCTCTTGATCGGCAAGATCATCGGCAAAGGCGGCGAGACCATCCGCCGCATCCAGGAGGAGTCGGGCGCCAAGATCAACATCGACGACGACGGCGTGATCACCATCGCCTCGCCCGATATGACCTCGATCGAGAAGGCCAAGACCTGGATCAGCGACCTCACCGAGCTGCCCGAGGTCGGCCGCGAGTACTCGGCGACGATCAAGGCGATCAAGGACTTCGGCGCCTTCGTCGAGTTCATCCCCGGCACCGAAGGCCTGGTCCACATCAGCGAGTGGGACTGGGCGCACATCGGCGACCTCAACTCGGTCGCCCGCGAAGGCGACAAGCTGATGGTCAAGCTGCTCGAGGTCGACCAGCGTACCGGCAAGTTCCGCCTGTCGCGCAAGGCGATGATCGCGCAGCCCGAAGGCATGGTCGCCAACGCCCCGCAGGGCGATCGCGGTCCGGGCGCCCCGCAGGGCGACCGCGGTCCGCGCCGTGACGATCGTCGCGGCGGCGACCGCCGCTAAAGGCGGACGCCATGGCCGACGGCACGGGGGCGCAGGCGCCGGTGAAGCCGGCGGGCGATGGCGGGGGCGACAGCCTCGACATCAATACCCGCCTGCGGCACCCGCTGACGGTGCTCGCCATCCTCCTGCCGCTCGGCCTGCTCGGCGAACTCGCGCGCTGGGTCGACCGGCCGGCGGCTGGCGAGCCGCGACCCGAACTGCTTGCCGACCCCCTGCTGTCCAGCCTTGGTTGCCTGGTCGGACTCGACCGGCCATGGGTGGCGCTGGCGGTCCTGGTCACGTGGTGCCTGATCATCCAGATCGCGGGCCGCCGACCGTGGAAGGGGCCGACCCCGGCCGTGCTCGGCCTTGCCGTGGGCTGGGGCCTGATCTGGGCGCTGACGCGCTGCGCCATCGCCTTCGCCAGCCATGCCCTGACCACCAGCGACGCCGGCGCGGCACGCGACGGGGTGGTCGCCACCGGCGGTCTGCTCGCCAGCGGCGCCCTGCAGGAAGAACTGCTGTTCCGCGGCCTGGTGCTTGGCGGCCTGCTCTGGCTCACCCTGGTGATGGAGATCGCCCCCTGGCTGCGCTGGGTCGGTTGCATCGCCATCTCGGCGGCTTTCTTCAGCCTCGCCCACACCGACGTGGTCAATCATCACTCCGGGGCCGAAGCGTTCGCCTGGGTCGCCTTTGGCGAACGCGCCATCGCGGGCGTGCTGTACGGCTATGTCTTCGTCCGGCACGGTCTGGCGGTCAGCACGCTGGCCCACTTCGGGTACCTGATTGCACTAGAAGCTGGCTTCAGCCGCTGGTTGTGATCAGCGCGCCGGTTTCGCATCCGCAAGCAGACGCGCGGCATCAATCGCGCCATACGTGAAGATCAGATCGGCACCGGCGCGCCGCAGCGCCACCAGGCTTTCCAGCAAGCAGCGGTCGTAGTCGAGCCAGCCGTTGGCGCTGGCGGCCTTCAGCATCGCGTACTCGCCGCTGACGTGGTAGGCGGCGACCGGCAGAGGGGTCGCCGCGCGCACCGCGGCGATGACGTCGAGGTAGGGCAGACCAGGTTTCACCATCACCCAGTCGGCACCCTCGGCCTCGTCGAGGGCGACTTCGCGCAGCGCCTCGCGCACGTTGGCCGGATCCATCTGGTAGGTCTTCTTGTCGCCGGCACGCGGGGCCGAATCGAGCGCGTCGCGGAACGGGCCGTAGAACGCCGAGGCGTACTTCACGCAGTAGCTGCAGATGCCGACGCCGCTGTAGCCGGCTGAGTCGAGCGCGGTGCGGATCGCGCCGACCCGGCCGTCCATCATGTCCGACGGCGCGACGACATCGGCGCCAGCCTCGGCCTGGGCCACCGCCATCGCCGCCAGCAGCGGCAGGGTCGCGTCGTTGTCGATCCGGCCGTCGACGACCAGGCCGTCGTGGCCATCGCTGGAGTAGGGATCGAGGGCGACGTCGGTGATCACCACCAGCGCCGGCAGTTCGCGCTTGAGCACGCGCACCGTGCGCTGCAGCAGCCCCTCGGGGTTGAGCGCCTCGTCGCCGCGCGGGGTCTTGCGCGCGGTGGGCAGGGCCGGAAACAGCGCCACCGCCGGCACGCCCAGGTCGAGCGCCTCGCGCGAGCGGGCGTCGACCCCCGCCAACGCTTTGAGGTAACAGCCGGGCTTGGTGGCGATCGGGGTTGAGTCCTCCCCTACCT
>JANPIY010000683.1:0-3100 GCA_031425255.1 Planctomycetota bacterium | reverse complement strand
CCAGGTGGGGGAAGGTGACGACGCGGACCGGTGAGGGGGAGTGCATGCCCCTGTCTATTAGTTAACGAACGATAATCAATGAGCCGGCGTGTGGACTGCGGAACGAGGGGGCTCAGACCGAGCTGAGCCCCCGTCGGGGGCTCAGGGCGCCCTCCCAGCGCTCAGAACGCGAACCCGATGCTCGCTCCCGCCAGCAACCCGGTAGTCGACGACTCCACGCCGCGCACCACCTGGTCGTTTTCGAATACCGCATCGCTGACGTACAAGCCGCGGAAACCCACCTGCCCGCTGAGGTGCAGCGCCCGGAACGGTTTCAACGTGAGCTGGGCATGCGCGCCATAGCTGAAGCCGAAGCCGCCGACGCCGGCCACCGTGGTGGTGGTGAACACCGCTCGCGGCAGATCGAGCTCGTGGTAGCCGATGCCGCCGAACAGCAGCACGCCCATGCGTAGCCACGACACCGGTTCGAAGGCGGGGCCGAAATCGCCGCGCCATTCGAAGACCTGGAGCCGCTGATCATCGCTTTCATAGAAGCCATAGGCCAAGCCGAGTCCGCCTTCGAACCCTGGGGCCTCGAAACCCGGCTGCCACAGTCGCAGCATCCACGTCGCGTGCACCGAGGTTTCGTAGGTCCCCGCGAGATCCTCGCGCTGACCATTGCCAGTGACCTCGACGCGGTAGCGCTTGGGTCCGAGGTCGACCGCGAAGCTGTTGCTGAAACCCTCGTCGCAGGTGAGGGGAGCGAGGGTCAGTGCCAGCAGCAGGGCGAGCGGCGAGCGGTGAGGCGCCGTCGCCATGGTCAGGCTTCCTCACCCTGCGGCGGCAGGGGATTCAGCGCGTGCTGCTCATAAAGCAGGCGGCCGGCGCGGCCGGCCTCCAGCCAGGCGCGCACGGCGGCGCCGTCCTCAACGTGCAGCGCCTGCTCAAGCGCGGCCAGGTGGGCGCGCAGGGCCGCGAGGCCGAGCGTCACTTCCGCCCGGTTGTGCGTCAGGATGTCGCTCCACATCGCGGTATTGCCGCCGGCGATGCGGGTGGTGTCGCGGAAGCCGCCGGCCGCCAGTGGCGCGGCGGCGGCTCCGAGTCGGCTCGCAGCGGCCGAGGCCAGTACGTGCGGCAGATGCGAGGCCTCGGCCACCGCGCGGTCGTGCGCCTCTGGACTGAGCTGGCACAAGCGGCTGCCGACCGCACGCCACAACGCCTCGATCAGGGCGAGCGCCGGGGCCGGGGTGGTTGGCGCTGGCGTCAGGATGGTCATGCAGCCTTGGTAGAGATCCGCGCGCGCGTGCGCCAAGCCGTCGAGGTGGCTGCCGGCCATGGGATGGCTGCCGATGAAGCGGCCGCTGGCGGTGAGCTCGGCCAGATCGCTGCACAGGCTGCCCTTGACGCTGCCGACATCGGTGAAGATCGGACGCGGGTGCATGGCGGCCAGCATGCGCACGGTGGGCGCGATGGCGCTGACCGGGGTGCACACCACCACCAGGTCGGAGCGCCCGAGGGCGCCAGCGAGGTCGTCATCGACACTGGTGCCATACCCGAGTTGCTGGGCCTGGCGGGCGACCTCGGGGCGGCGGTGGTGGAGCAGCACCGGCCAGCCCGCCCGGGTCAACGCCGCCGCCAGGCTGCCACCCATCAAACCGAGGCTGCTGACGAGGACGGTGGGCGCGGACATGGGCGGCACCATTCCAGGGGTGCCGGAACGCGCAAGCCGGCGCGAAGCAGCCGGCACGGTCGCGACCCGACGAACGGAGGCGTGACGACGCAAAGCGTCTCGGCAGGGGCGTTCCAATCGTAACGTGGTGAGGGTTTTCGCGGCGGAGGGCGTGTTTCGCCGTCACCGCGCCCGGCCCGACCGACGCCAAATCGCCGCTCGGGCGGTAAACACCCATGTCAGCCCGGAAGGCAGAGGCGTAATTCTGCGCGTTGAAGGGGTAAAGGCCGCTTTCGGGGCCATTGACCGAGGGGGGTGCCCCTCTATGGTCGCCGCCCCACCGCCGGCAGGGTGCTGCAAAGCGCCTTCAACTCCGCTGGCCATCAGCTACTGCACAAAAGGACGTCATGCCCCGCAAGCCGATCATCGCCGGAAATTGGAAGCTCAATCTGACCGTCGATGAAGGGACCGCCCTGGTTCAGGCCTTGGCCGCGCCCGCCGCCGCCAGCAAGGCCCAGGTGGTGGTGTGTCCGACCGCCCTCGCCGTGCATGCCGTGGCCAAGGTCGCCGCCGGGACCGCCATCGGGGTCGGTGGCCAGAACATCCATTGGGAGGAGAAGGGCGCCTTCACCGGCGAGATCTCCGCGAGCCTGCTCAAGTCCGCCGGCGCCACCTACGTCATCCTGGGCCACAGCGAGCGCCGCCAGTTCTTCGGCGATACCGACCAGACCGTGAACAAGCGGCTGAAGGCAGCCCTGGCGCAGGGCCTCATTCCCATCGTCTGCATCGGCGAGACCCTGGCCGAGCGGGATGGCGGCAAGCTGCAGGACGTCCTCAGTCGCCAGGTGACCGGCGCACTCGAAGGCTTCACGCCCGCCCAGCTCGGCACCCTGGTGCTGGCCTATGAACCGGTGTGGGCGATCGGTACCGGTCGCACCGCCAGCACGGCGCAGGCACAGGAGGCGCATGCCTTCGTGCGCGGCGTCCTGCGCGGCATCGTCGGCAGCCTGGCCGACCAGACCCGCATCCAGTACGGCGGTTCGGTCAAAGCCGACAACGCCAAGGAACTGCTGTCGCAGCCCGATGTCGACGGCGCCCTGGTGGGCGGTGCCAGCCTCAAGGCGGCCGACTTCACCGCCATCATCGCCGCGGCCTGAGCCCGCCCGCTGCCGTCTCATCCCGCTCCATTGCTGTGAACCTGAACTGAAAGACCTGCCGTGACGACCCTGACCCTGGTACTGTTCCTGACGCTGCTGCCCCTCTGCCTGTTCCTCATCGGCCTGATCCTGCTGCAGGGTGGTGCCGGTGACATCTCCAGCGCCTTCGGTGGTGGTGGACAACTGGACAGCACGCTGGGAGTCGGCGCCGGCCGCAAGATGAGCAAGATCACCGGCTGGCTCTCCGGTCTGTTCATGGTGATCGTGCTCGTGCTGTCGTTGCAGCACACCGGTG
>JANPIY010000682.1:0-1662 GCA_031425255.1 Planctomycetota bacterium | reverse complement strand
GCTGGCGGCGACACCGGACGCAATCGCGCCGGCGATCATGCCGAACGCAACGACGCCGAACATGACGCCGTTGAGGAAGCTGTCGCTGACGACGAGCGCGATGAAGCCGTTGTCGCCTTTCAGCTTGACCACACCGTTGGTCCACAATCGGTTGAAGAAAAGCAGGAAGCCGCACGAGAGCAGGCCGCCGACCAGACCCTGGATCAGGCCCTCCAGCATGAACGGTATTCGGATGAACCAGTTCGTGGCGCCGACGAGCTTCATCACCTCGATCTCACGCCGACGGGCATACATCGCCGTGCGGATCGTGGTCCAGATCAGGATCAGCGCACCGATGAGCAGCAGGATCGAGAGACCGACGGTCACGGTCTGGACGAAGTCACGCAACTTCGCGATCTGCTCGACCTGGTCGCGCGCGAGGACAACTTTCTGCACGTGCGGCAGCGGTCGGAAGCTGTCGGCCAACTGCACGAGGAGGTCGAGCTTGCCGGATTTCGGCACGACCTTGAACTCAGTCGGAATGTTGTTTGCGTTGAGCAGGGCGAACGCGCCCGGATCAGCGGCGAAGAGGCGCTTGGCCTCCGCCAACGACGCGTCCGTGTCGAAGTAGACGAGCTTGTCGACGTCGATGACGGTGGGGTTCGACGACAACGCCTGCTGAATGGCAGTGATCTGGTCGGGCGTGGCCTGCGGCGTGACGTAGACGATCATCTGCACGCCGCCCGCCCACTTCGAGAGCAGGTTGTCGAAGCCGCGCTGCACGAGGAAGGTGCCGCCGACCAGGAACAGCGAGACTGCGGACGTGAGGATCGCCGCCACCGTCAGGGTGACGTTGCGGCGCAGGCTGGCGCCGGTTTCTCGGAACGTGTAGGTGAGCCGGGACCACATTATTCGTACACCCCTCGGGCCTGGTCGCGTACGATGATGCCGCGGTCCATCTGGATCACGCGCTTGCGCATCATGTTCACGATGCGCTGGTCGTGGGTCGCCATCACCACGGTGGTTCCGGTCTTGTTGATCCGGTCGAGGAGGCGCATGATCCCCTCGCCCGTGCCGGGGTCCAGGTTGCCGGTCGGCTCGTCGGCGAGCAGGATCAGCGGGCGATTGACGAAGGCACGCGCGATCGAGACGCGCTGCTGCTCACCACCGGAGAGCTGGTGGGGAAAGCGGTCCTGTTTGCCGGCCAGACCAACGAGGTCCATCACCGCCGGGACCTGCTGGCGGATCACGTGCTTCGGGCGGCCGATGACCTCGAGTGCGAACGCGACGTTCTCGTGAACCGTCTTGTTGAGCAGCAGCTTGTAGTCCTGGAAGATGTTGCCGATGTTGCGACGCAGGTGAGGCACCTTGCTGTCGGGCATCTCGTTGATGTTCCGACCGGCCACCCAGACCGCACCCTTCTCGGGCCGTTCCTGACGGTTCATCATCCGCAGCAGCGTGCTCTTGCCCGATCCGGACGGGCCGACCAAGAACACGAACTCGCCCTTGGCCACCTCGAAGGTGGCGTCACGCAGGGCGGTGACTTCTGAGTTGTAGATCTTGGTGACGTTCTCGAGACGGATCAACAGTGCTCCTGGAGCGGAGAAGGGACGTCAAAAGTTACCATCGCGTGACAGAAACCGCCGTGCACCCGATCAGTGTTCAGGCGGGCTGGCCCGCGTC
>JANPIY010000681.1:0-18360 GCA_031425255.1 Planctomycetota bacterium | reverse complement strand
TGATCAGCACGATGGCCCGGTCGGCCCGGCGGTAGGCGTTGATGGCGTCGCCGACCGAGCGGAGGGCGTCGATGTCGAGGCCGGAGTCGGTCTCGTCGAGGATCGCCACGCGCGGCTCGAGCATGTGCAGTTGGAGGATCTCGTTGCGCTTCTTCTGTCCGCCGCTCATGCCGGCGTTCAGCTGGCGTTCGCCGTAATCGGGCGGGATACGCGCCTCGGCGATCTTGCTGGCGAGCAGCGTGGGGAAGTTCTTGGTGGTGACCTCGGGCAGGCCGCGCGCCTTGCGTTGGGCGTTGTACGCCAAGCGGAGGAAGTCGGCGTTGGAGACACCAGGAACTTCGACCGGATACTGCCACGACACGAACAGTCCGGCGTGCGAGCGTTCCTCCGGGGTCAGGGCCAGCAGATCCTTGCCGTCGAGGGTCGCGGTCCCCTTGCTGACGGTGTAAGCCGGATGGCCGGACAGCGCCCGGCCGAGGGTGGTCTTGCCCGAACCATTGGGGCCCATGATGGCATGCACCTCGCCGGCGTTGACCGCCAGCGACAGGCCCTTGAGCACGGGGTGGTCGTTCACGGAGACGTGGAGATCGTCGACGGTCAGCAGGCTGGTCACGGTGGGGCAATCGTTGGTGGGTGGCGCGGAAAGTGATGAATGGAGAGCTGCGGGCCGCTGCGCTAGCCGACCGAGTTCTCGAGCTTGAGGGCGAGCAACTTCTGCGCCTCGGCGGCGAACTCCAGCGGCAGGACCTGCAGGACATCCTTGCAGAAGCCGTTGACGATCGCGCCGATGGCGTCCTCCTGGCTGATGCCGCGCGCGCGCAGGTAGAAGAGCTGTTCTTCGCTGAGCGTGCTGGTCGAGGCCTCGTGTTCGACCTGCGCACTGGGATTCTGCACGTCGATGTAGGGATGGGTGCGGGCGATGGCATGTTTGCCCACCAGCATCGAATCGCACTGCGTGTGATTGCGCGCACCTTCCGCCTTGGGGAAGACCTTGACCAGTCCGCGGTAGACGTTCGAGGAATGATCGGCGCTGATCCCTTTCGAGACGATGCGGCTCTTGGTGTTCTTGCCGATGTGCACCATCTTGGTGCCGGTGTCGGCCTGCATGCGGCCATTGGTCAGGGCCACGCTCCAGAACTCGCCGACGCTGTCGTCGCCCTGGAGGATGCACGAGGGGTACTTCCAGGTGATCGCCGAGCCGGTCTCGACCTGCGTCCAGCTGATCTTCGAGCGTTTGCCGCGGCAGGCGCCGCGTTTGGTCACGAAGTTGTAGACCCCGCCTTCGCCGGTCTCCTTGTCGCCGGCGAACCAGTTCTGCACTGTGCTGTATTTGATCTCGGCGTCGTCGAGCGTGACCAGCTCGACCACCGCGGCGTGCAGCTGGTGTTTGGAGGACTTCGGCGCGGTGCAGCCTTCCAGGTAGCTGACGTGGGCGCCGACGTCGGCGATGATGAGTGTACGCTCGAACTGGCCGGCGTCGGTGTTGTTGATGCGGAAGTAGGTCGACAGTTCGAGCGGGCAGCGGGTGTACGGGGGGATGTAGACGAAGGAGCCGTCGCTGAATACCGCGCTGTTGAGCGCCGCGTAGTAATTGTCGGCGATCGGCACCACGCTCCCCAGCCAACGCTCGATCAGCGCCGGAAACTGGTGCACCGCTTCGTTGAAGGAGCAGAAGATCACCCCGGCATCGAACAGTCGGGCCTGATGCGTGGTAGCTACCGAGGTCGAGTCGAACACCGCGTCGATGGCGACGTTGTTGAGGCGTTTGGTCTCTTCCAGCGAGATGCCGAGCTTCTCGAAGGTGCGCAGCACTTCCGGATCGATCTCGTCGAGCGAATTGTAGCTGGGATTGGCTTTGCCTTCACCTTTGGTACGCGGCGCTGAATAGTAACTGATGGATTGGAAATCGATCTTCGGGTAGTCGACCGCGGCCCAGGTCGGCTCCTCCATGGTTAGGAACTTGCGATAGGCCTTGAGGCGGAAGGCGAGCAGGAATTCTGGTTCGTGCCGGGCCAGGCTGATGGCGCGGACGACCTCCTCGCTCAGTCCTCGTGCCATGGTCACGGCCTCCACCGCGCTGGTGAAGCCGTATTGATAAGCATCGGCGTCGGCAGCGCTGAACGTCGGAGGCGTGGTGGGATCATTCATGGCTTGTCCCCGGCGACGACATCCTGGACCACCAGATCCGGATGGATCTCGGTGCGCAGCGCATCCTGGATCAGTTGCAGGGCGGTGGGGATCTGTTCCGGCGCCAGCCCGGCGAGCTTGACCACGATGCGGAAATCGTCGTGCAATCCTTCGATGCTGAGGGCGGCCTCGCCATGCAGGCGGTCGCGCAGCACCCGGCTGCCGATGGCGTCGACGCGACCGATCTTCTTCAACAGGCTGAGCTTGAACCACGCCTTGTCCTGCTCGCTCTGATCGGCTTCGCGTTTGCGCTGGTAGGACTTCTTTTCCATTGGCTTGGGCAGCAGCACGACGTTCGCCAGTTCCGCTTCGGCGCGATCCTGCAGATCGCGCAAGAAGGCGAGCGGAGCGAGGTCGCCGAATGCCGGCGTCTGCGGGTCGTCGCGCAACAGCGATTCGATCTGCTCGGGCGTCAAGCGACAGGCGTCGGCGACGGTGCGACCGCGGACGGTTTCGGTGAAGACATCCGCGAGCGGGTGGCTGGTGAGTTCGCCAAAGGCGAGGAAACGCGAGTCGGCGATGGTGCCGGTCGCGAGGTCGACGAGCCAGAAGATCCGCGCCTGGCCACCGCCGTCGCTGACCGCCAGCAGGCCGAGCTGCCGCCGGGCGGCATCAATGGGGGCGAAGGCGCCGCGGGTGCGCGGGGTGCGCAGCCGGGCCATGGCCTTGGCCGAGATGGTGGGAGGAGAGGTGATGGGCATGCGAGGCTGCAGGCTAGACCCGCAGGGGGATGAGGCAATTGCGGCAGGGGCATGGATGAACGGCGTCTTCCGTATGGCCCGGCGCTGGCTGGGCCTGCCCCATCTATTTGCACGGACCGTGCAGGGTGGATCGGGCATCGGGCTTTGGGCGACGACCGGTGCCAGGGAGCCGATGATCGTCCGTTCGATCGGGAAAGCAGTTCAAACCGCAGAGCTCGCAGAGGGCGCAGAGGGCGTAGCACGGGGAATCTCACCTCTGCGCCCTCCGCGGCCTCTGCGGTTCGACCGGTCTTCATGGGTTCGTCTGCCCGAGGAACCCAC
Source organism: Planctomycetota bacterium (assembly GCA_031425255.1). Lineage (GTDB taxonomy): Bacteria > Planctomycetota > UBA11346 > UBA11346 > UBA11346 > BOG-1363. The sequence continues at coordinate 15,151 of JANPIY010000681.1, read as the reverse complement.
TCGCGTGCGGCTTCATGGCCGGGTGGATCGCGACGTCGGGGTTCGTCGGCCTCGGAGTTGCTGGTTGCTATCGAAGATGTGGTTGCCGAGTCTGCGCCGCGGCGCGTGACGTTCGTGAGGCCACCACCGGGGAAACCATGCCGAGCCTGCCCACCGCTCCCGTTCCAGGACGCCTGCCTTCGCTCGACGGCCTGCGGGCGGTGTCGGTCTTGATGGTGATGTTCGGGCACGCGTACAACTCGATCGGTGAAGATCAGACCGTGCTGCGTGCCACCCTGGTCGCTCTGCTGGGGAACAGCGGGCTCGGAGTGATGGTGTTCTTCGTCATCAGCGGCTACCTGATCACCCATCTGCTGCGGCGTGAGCAGGCCCGCACCGGGCGCATCGATCTGCTGGGCTTCTATGGCCGGCGGGTGGCACGGATCTTCCCGGTCTTTTTCCTCTACCTCGCGGTGATCGCTGTGCTGACCGCGGCGGGCATCCTGGCGGTGCAGGGGACCGAACTGCTCACCGCCGGGACCTTCCTGTGGAATTACGGCCACCTCTGGCGCCCGCCACCATCGCCCGACGTGTGGTACGTCTGCCACTTCTGGACCCTCGCCTTGGAGGAGCAGTTCTACCTCGCGTGGCCACTGGCACTTTTACTGGTCGGTCTCCGGCGTGGTGCTGGCATCGCCCTGACCCTGTTCCTGTTGATGCCGCCCATACGCGTCGCGATGTATTTCTTGTGCCCCGATTCACGCGGACAGCTCGGCATGATGCTGCACACCGCCAGCGATCCCTTGATGTGCGGCTGCCTGCTCGCCTTGTGGGAAGGGTCACCGCGTTTCGAGCGGATCGCCCGCTGGCTCGCGCATGGCGTGGTGCCGGTGGCCGCTTGCGTGAGCCTGTTCATCGTCACTCCCTACCTCTCGACGCACGTGCGCGGTTTCGGCGTCATCGCCGGTACCTCGCTCGACTGCGTTGCGATCGCACTGGTCATGCTCTGGCTGGTGCGCCACCCCGACAGTCGGGTCGGGCGGTGCTTCAACCTGCGGCCGGTGGTGCACCTCGGCGTGTTGTCCTATAGCCTCTATATCTGGCAGCAGCTCTTCCTCGCTCCCGAGGCGCACCAGCAGTGGGTTCCCTTTCCCCTCAATCTGCTGATGTGCCTGGTCGCGGCCGAACTCTCCTACCACCTGGTCGAGCGGCCCATCCTGGTTTGGTACAGGAAGCGATCCGCCACCAGAGCGTCCTCCGCGTCGCCTCTCCCTACCAATCCCGCAGCAGCGGCGCAGAGGACCGGAACCCCTGAACCAACGGAAGTGGCGGGCCGCTAAACGCAGCCGCCACTCCTCTGCCGTCGCCGCGCGGTGGACGGGAAGAGTGTCTCATGCCGCCAACACATGCCGGGTCCACCGGCCGGGGCGAAGCGTTGGCAACTCCAGCGCTGCACGTACGGCTATGGCCATGAGCAACCGTGACCTCTCCTGTGTCGTCTCCATCTCCGGCATCCGCGGCATCGTCGGACAGACCATCGATGTCGATCAGGTGATGGGCCTGGGAGCGGCCTACGGTCAGACCTTGGCCAAACGTGGCACGGTGGTGGTCGGCCGCGATAGCCGGCCCACCGGCGCCCTGTTCGTCCAGGCGGTGGCTGCCGGCCTGCGCGCGGTCGGCTGCACCGTCATCGACATCGGTCTCGTGCCGACGCCGACGGTGCCGATCATGATCAACGAGCTCAAGGCCGCGGGCGGCATCCAGGTCAGTGCCAGCCACAATCCGGTCGAGTGGAATGCGCTGAAGCTCTTCGCTCCGACCGGGCGCAACGTCGACCAGGCCCAGCTCGACGTGGTGTTGGCGGCCTACCGCGATCCGGCGGCATTCACCTCGTGGAATGGAGTTGGCGGCTACCGCACGCGCGATGACGCGCTGCGCGTGCACAAGGACCGCGTGCTCGCATGTGTCGACGTCGCCTTGATCCGCGCGGCGAAACTGAAGGTGGTGATCGACAGCGTCAATGGCGCCGGCAGCGCCATCGCGCCGGATCTGCTGGCGGCGCTCGGCTGCGAGGTGGTGCCCATCCATACCCGCCCCGATCAGGTCTTTCCGCGCGACCCCGAACCCACCGCGGCCAATGTGCGTGATACCGGCGCGGTGGTGAAGGCGGTCGGCGCGGCGCTCGGTTTCGTCCAGGATCCCGACGCCGATCGGCTGGCCATCATCGACGAGCACGGCACCTACATCGGCGAGGAATATACCCTGGTGCTGTGCACCGCCGCCCGCCTGGCCGCGGAACAAGCCGCTGGCCGCACGGATCTGGTAGCCTGCACCAACCTCTCGACCAGCCGCATGCTGGAGGATGTCGCCCGGCGTCATGGCGCGCGCATAGTGCGCTCCAAGGTCGGCGAAGCGCACGTCGTCGATGCGATGCAGGCCAACGGCGCGGTGATCGGCGGCGAGGGCAACGGCGGGGTGATCGATCCGCGGGTGGTATGGGGTCGCGATAGCCAGATCGGCATGGCGCTGGTGTTGGAATACCTCGCCCGCGCCCGTCAGCCGCTCAGCCAGGTGATCGCCAGCATCCCCCGCTACGCCATCCACAAGGAAAAGGTCGCCATGGACCGTGCCGCTGTGACCGCGGCCATTGCCCACTTGCATGGCCACGCCCTGACGCAGGGGGCCGAGATGATCACCCTCGATGGGCTCAAACTGGTGTGGCCGGACCGGTGGGTCCACCTGCGAGCCTCCGGGACCGAACCGGTCAGCCGCATCATCGCCGAGGCGCCCAGCGCGACCGAGGCTGGCGATCTGGCGGCGCAGGTCCGGGTCGCGGTCGGCACCAACGTCGTGACCGGACACTAAGCAACAGAGTCTGTCGCCCGCTTGCCAGCTGATAGAGAAACTGACGCGATACGCTCCATATTTGTTCCAATTCCATCACTCCTCGCATGGATTGCTGGCGCATTGGTGTGACATCTGCGGTGGGTTCCATGCATCCTCTTGCCGGTTTGCATCAGATGACCAACGTCTGACGCCGAGCGGAGGATGCCATGTCTACGAGCGACCAGGGTCTGGGTGGGCCATTGAAGAAACCCGCGGCCAAAGGCCTCGACGGTAAACCACTTGCGGCCAAGCCGCTCGCCGCCAGCCCAGGGAAGACCCTGGGCGATGCCCCGGCGCCGACGCCGGCCGCGCCGACGGGCGCGCCCGCGACACCCATGTCCTTCGAGTTCGATGACGCGCCGGCACCGCACAAGGAGCAAGCGAAGCCCGCGCCCGCAGCGCCAGCGTTCAATCCCTTCGATCAGCCGGTGTCTACCAGTGGTCCCGCGGCCGCCGTAGTGGAACGCAGCGACCAACCCGGAACCGCGCGGGTGGATAAACCTGCTACCGGTCGGACCGAGAAACCCGGCACCGGCACGCTCGCCAAAGGCGGTAACGGCCGCATCGACAAGCCCGGTACCAGCAAGCTCAGCAAACCGATCGTCAGCGATCCGATGATCGGCGATATCGCTCCCGGACTCGCCAAGGACCTGTGGACCTGTCCCCACTGCGGTGCGAAGAACAAACCCAATCGCGAATCCTGCCGCGAATGCAGAAAGCTCGCCACCGACCCGGTGGAAAAATCGTGGTTCATGAATCCGGTCATCATCGGACCGGTGGCCGGCGGGCTGATCGTGCTGGTGCTGCTGATCATGTGGATGAACAGCGTCGACCTGAGCCTGCGTCCAGCCGGCACGCTGGATAACAAGGTCCGGGCGGCATCGATCACCCATGAGGAACTCGAAGTCGGCGACAACCGCCGGCTCTCGGTCAAGAAGACCGCCGCCGTCAGCGGTCGCGTCATCACCGTCAGCGAATATGCCGCTGCGCCATGGATCACGGCGGTGGTGGTCGGCCTGGGCAACCAGGCCAGCGATGACGCCATCTTCTCCACCTGGAGCGCGGAGTACGATGGCGATGGCTACGCGGTCAAGGCGCCACGGTACGCCACGTTGTTCCTGATCTTCAACGACAACAAACCGCAATTGAAAGCCGGCGACTACCTCAGCGTGGTGGGCAAGGCCGGCGTGGCCGAGCAGGACCACACCATCGTCAAAGGCACCGAGCTACCGAATTGCTGGACCATCAAGGTGGAGCAGATCGAGACCAGGTGAGCGGAGTTCGCAGCGAGCTCATTTCCCGGTGACCTCAGTCAAACGCAGCCGGATGGTGATGCCGAACGGCCCTTCGGCCCGGGCCTCATGGGGGAACAGACCGATCGCGAGCGGGCGCCAGTCCTCGACCAGCAGATCCAGACCGCCGCCTTCGACCGCGCGCAACAGGATGGGATCGCCACCGTACCAACGCAGCGCGTCACCCGTCTGGATGCGCAGCCGGTCGTCATCCCACGTGGGCTCACCCTCCGCCACCGCGGCATAGGCCTGCGCCACCAGCCGACCCAGGTGCGGAAGCGCGCGTTCCAGATCGGGGATGCTGCGCGTCACGCTCCAGGTGCCGTCCCGGGCGGTGAGGTCGGCCAGCAGCAAACCTTCATCGCTGAGGAAGGCGGCGCGGACGGCGCCATCGCCGAGGGAGCGCAGGATGGCGGTACCGCTCACACGCCGGCCGGGAGCCACCACTTCCAGACGGCCTTTGCCGATCCACGCCGTGGTCGGAGCCGCGCGCGGCGTCTGCCCGCGCGCGGCGTCGGGAACAGGCGCCACCCGTGGCCCACAGCCGCTCGCGGCGATCGCGCTGAGCATCAGAGCGAGGAGGATCAGGCGACGCATGGCGGCACCGTAGATCACCCGCCAGCCGAGCGCCAGTGATCGCCTGGGCATGCGCCCAGGTTGCAGCCGGGCCCATCAACCTAGCATCCCGCCCACCGGAGTGCTCATGGCCGAACCCATCGTCGAAGCCGTCTATGCCGCATTGTCGCGCCAATTGAAGGTGCCGGCGGAGCGCCTGCGGGCGCAAAGCGGTGAATCGCTCGATCGGCTCGGTCTCGACAGCCACGGTCTGATGCGCGTCCTGCTCGATCTCGAACGGGTGCTCAACCTTCCGGCCAGTCTGGAACTGCCAGACGACGCCCTGGAGAATCCCGCCACCCTGGCGGCCGGGGTCGCGCAGGCCGTCGGCAAAGCGTAGGTCGTGACGTCACCGGTGGTGGTCGTGGGCGCGGGGGTCGCCGGATGCGCCGCCGCCGTCGCGGCGGCTGGAACCGGAGCGACCACCATCCTGCTGGAGGCCACCCGCCACCTGGGCGGCGTCGCGGTGCAGGGCGATCACCGCACCTTGTGTGGTCTCGCACCGCTCGACGCCGTGCAGGCAGAACTGTTGGAACCGGCGCTCACCGCACCATGGGTCGAGCAGGTGGCGAGCGGCCCTGGATATCGGCAGGGCCGGGTGTGGTTGTGGCCGACCACGGCGCTGATCCTGCAGCGTGGACTGCGCCAACGCCTGGACCATGCCGGCGTCGTGCCCAGGTTTGATCGCCGGGTCATTGCCGCTGCATCCCAGACGGAGGGGCCTCTGCGTCTGCACCTGGACGACGGCAGCGCGCTGGATGCCGGTGCGGTCATCGATGCCAGCGGCGCTGGCGTGATGGCGCGGCTGTTGGGATTACCGTGGGCGTCCGCCAGCCAGTGGCCTGCTCATCGTTCGACCCTGCATCTGCCGCGCCTCGGCCAAGGTCCCGCTGCTCGCGTCACCGCCTTGCGCACGGCGCAAAGCGTGGTGGGCGGTCGGGCGGCGATAGCCCTGGTGCCGCTCGCGACGGCGGCCGACAGGTGGCAATTGTCCATCGATGTCGTCAGCGGCACCACGCCCGCAGCGGCCGCGCAGGTGGCTGAAAGGATCGCGCAGGCCTTGGATGGCGTCGTGTTGAGCGTGGCCCTGGGGATCGCTGAACGTGATCACGGTCGTCCGCTCGCGACCCTCACCGTCGCGGAGTTGTTCGCGGAACGGGACCGCGGCCTGTGCTGGGCAGCCTGGCCGCGTGAAGAGCACGGTGCCGAGGGCGTGGGCTGGGACTGGCCGACCAGTGATCGTCACGGCATTCCCGAACGGGCGGTCCGCATCGCCGGCGCTCCGACGCAGCTGTGGTGCATCGGCAAGGGAGCACCGGTGAGCGCCGCTGCCGCCTCGGCGTTGCGCGTCACCGGCACCTGCCTCGCGCTGGGCGCCAGCGTCGGGGCGTTGGCGGCACGAACGCTGCTCAGCCGTCCTGCGGATCGCGCACGCTGAACGCGAGGGTCGTGAACGGTCGACGGTGGTCGGTCTTGGGCAGGCCCGTGCGCGGCTCGATGCAGTCCGCCAACACCTGCTGGACCTCCTGCACGGCCCGCCACGGCACATCGCCGTCGATGCGCAATTCGATCTGCACCTGCGGCAGGCGCAGGCCGCTGGTACGGTCGAGATAACTCGGACTCGCGGAGTGCAGCCGATCGAGAATGGCGCGCAAGGCGCCAAGGGCCTCGGGGAGTTCCGTTCCCCGGCTGTCCAGCACGGTGCCCATGGTGATGCGCACCGGCGTCCCCGTCCGGCCACCGCCGAGATTGATCACCTCGTGGCGCCAGTCGCGTTTCAAGATGATTTTCTCAGCCGTCTGCGCGGGCGGCACGCTAATCTGCTCCTCACGGGTACTGAGACTGAGGGTGCCGCACAACATGAAGAACAGGAGGAGCAGGAACACGCAATCGATGAGCGGCACCAGATCGATCTCGGCATCGGCGGACCGGAGGATGAAGGGGGGTTTACGCATGGTGGAACCTCGGGGTGGAGAACGTGGACGCGAGGGCGGAGTTCAACGGTGTCGCGTTGTGGCCGGCGCGGTGTTCTAGGGTTGCTCCCGTCCGGTTGCGATTACCGTCGCCGGCAAGCGGACGCCGACGAACCGTCAACCAACCGCGGGGAGGCACCATGGGCGACCCCATCGATTACACCCTCGAGATCCGCGAGCTCGGGCCGAACGGCTTCGAGGTGGTGGTGTTCGTGGTCAACGAAGGCGAGGACTGGCTGCTGGTCAAACGCGCCGAAGTGGTGGTGACCAAGGACGGTCAGCCCTTCGGCCGTCATCCGGTGTCCTTCATCGACGCCGATGTCCATGGCAACGTGCGGCTCGGCCAGTTCGAGATCGCCGAAGGCCATTTCCATCTCGCTCCCGACCAGCACCAGCATCGGCTGCTCACCTTCACCGTGGATATCGACTACCGCTACGGTGATCACAACCAGACCCAGCGGCTGGAGCGGAAGGTGGAGACCAAGCGCATCACCCGCTGACGCAGCGAGCGGCTGCGTGTCGGCGCGTCTTGCAGCCTGGCGGCTGGGCGCCACAACTGCCGCGCCCATGGATGTCTCGTCGTTTCTTGCCCTGCCGGCGGAGCAGTTGACCGCGCACCAGCCACCAGCCCTGCTGGTGGAGCGGGCGCTGGCCGTTGACGGCAACGGTGGGCGCGTGCGGCTGAAGGCGCATGACGGCCTCGACTGCCTGCAGCTCACCGAAGCTTGTGCCCAGGCCATGGCGGTGCTCATGGGCCTGCGCCTGCGGGGTGCTGGTCACAGCGATGCGGCGTCTGGCGTCCTGGTCGGGGCCAAGGGCATGACCATGCAGCGGCCGGCACGCCCGGGAGAAGTCGTCGAGATCAGCGCCACCCAGATCGCAGAACTCGGGCCGTTGCAATTGTATGAGGTGCGTGCGGAGAGCGCTGGTGACGTCCTGCTCACCGGCGAACTCAAGGTCGCCCGCACCGGAGGCTCGCCGTGAAACGGATCCGTTCGCGCATCGCCGCCGAGTGGGACCAGCTGGAGATCACCACGCCGGTGCATTTCTGCGAGGTCGACTCGATGAAGATCGTCTGGCACGGACATTATCTGCGGTACTGCGAGTTGGCGCGCGAAGCCTACTGCGCCGCGCGTGGCCTCTCCTATACACAGATGGAGGACGTCGGTTCGGTGGCGCCGATCGTGCGCTGCCAACTGGAGTACCTCCGCCCCGCACGTAAGGGCCAGGACGTGATCGTGCGCGTGGCCCATGTGCCGCAGACCCAACCGTCGTTGGTGCTGTTCTACGAGATCCATGGTCCTACGGGTGACCTGCTCTGCGTCGCCGAGACCACGCAGGTGTTTGTCGATAACCACGGCGTCCCGTTCCTCTCGGCACCAGCGGCGGTCGAGGCCTTCTTTGCCGCCATCGAGATCGCGCATCAGGCGCGGCGGAGCGGTTGATGCGTCCGGCTCACGATGTGGTGGCAGCGGTGAGCGCGGTGCTGCGCGCTGGCGAGGGGGCCAGCGGCATGGTCCACTTTCCCGCCGAGCTGCCGGTCTTCGCCGGCCATTTCCCGGGAAAGCCGCTGGTGCCCGGGGTCTACCTGCTGGCGGCGGTCGCGGAGGTGGCGCGCCGCACGGGCGTCGCCAGCGGCGACATCCGCGGGATCGAGCGCGCCAAATGGTCGGCGCCGGCCTTTCCCGCCGAGGATCTGCGCATCGTCCTCACCAGCCGGATGACATCGGAGGGGTGGCGCGTCGACGGCGAGATCAACGGTCCCCGTGGCCTGTGCGCGACCTGCCGACTCATGATGGGAGCGTGATCGACGTCAGCGGGGCATGGCCATTCCGCTGATCGTCATCCCACCGCGATCCCGCGTTCCGTCGGTACCAGGGGCCGACTGGACAGACCGCGCTCGCGCATCACCGGCAACAGCCGCGCCAAGACCTCCGGGCACAACGTTCCGGGGCGCGGCCGCTCCGGCTCGGCGCCGTCGTGCAGTCCCAGGATGGCACCCGGACGGAGGCCTTTGAGCAGACGCGCGAGCACCTGCTCGGTGCTCGCGATGCCGGTATCGAGTCCTCGGCAGCTCCAGGTCACCGTCCGCAAGCGCATGCTGCCGACAACGAAGCCGACGATGGGATTCTTGAGCCCGACCGGCGGACGGAACAACCTGGGCGGCGGCTGACCGGTAGCCTCCGCGATGGCGTCGCCGCAGCGTTCGAGATCGCGACGCACGCGTCCAGGGGGCCAGCAATTGAACCACCACGAATGCTGATCGCTGTGCAGACCGAGCGCATGGCCTTCGTCGAGGATGCGGCGCACCAGCGCGGGATGACGCCGGACGTTCTCACCGATGACGAAGAAGGTCGCGCGCTGGTCATGGTCGGCCAGCAGGTCGAGCACCGCGGGCGTACGCTCGGGGTGCGGCCCGTCATCGAAGGTCAGCGCCATCGCGGTGCTGCCCGCGGGCAACTGCCACCAGACCGGCATATAGAGGCTCGAGCGCGGATGGACGACGCCCCAGGCATGGATCCCGACCGCGGCGACGGTGAGCCAGGCGAGCGGCGCGACGCCATAGACCGGCGTGAGGCTGACGGCGGCGGCCATGAAAGGGACGTCGACGAGGAGGTGGCCGCGCATGGCCGTGGTCCTACGGCGGAACGCGGAATGCAGAATGGCGAAAACCGCTCCCTTGAGTGCCAGTCGTTCCATCTAGGTCGCAATTGCGCCCGCATCGCGCGCCGCTCAGGTAGCGGCCATGTCGGTCGTCCGCTGGTCCATCGCGTGGTTCCTGCTCGCTAGCGCGTGGATCGTCATCGGCGTCCCCGCCATGGGCATGCTGCTGGCCACCCGCGCCACGCCCGACCTGGTGGTACCGATCCTGACGGCGGAGCAGGAAAGCGCGCTGGCAGGGAGCGATCGGGTGACCCTCGGCCGCTGCTACCGCGAACGCATCGGCGCCATCACCCACATCCATCTCGAAGGGTCGCCGGCCGAACTGGGTTTCTACCAGGGCGCCCTGGGCGGTGATTCGATCGCCCGCATCGAGACCGAGATGATGGGCGTGTTCACCGAACGGGTGCCGAATTTCTGGGCCCGGCATCTGCTGCTCGGCTTGGTGAACTGGAACAATCGCGCGCTCGATTCCTACTTCCTGCCGCAGGAACTCTGCGAGATCGCCGCCATCACCGAAGGCCATCGGCGCTACCACGATCCCTTCTCCGCGGTCAGCCCGGCCTTCACCCGCGGGCTGCAATACCACGCCTTGCACGACATCAGCCAATACCTCATCGACAATCCGCTGGTGCATCCGCCGCAGGTGGGCTGCACCGCGGTAGCGGTGATGGGGACGCGGGCGGAGGGGGGGCATCTGCTGCTCGGACGGCTGTTCGATTTCGAGGGCGGCTCCTGCTTCGACCGCGACAAGGTGGTCTACACCGTGCGGGTGGATGGCGGCATCCCCTTCGTCTCGGTCGCCTGGGGTGGCATGGCGGGTGCCGTCACCGGTTTCAACGAGGCGGGCATCTGGGTCTCGATCAACGCCGCCGCCAGCGATGGCCAGGCCTTCGTCGGCCGGCCGATCGTGATGGTGGTGCGTCAGATCCTCGAACACAGCCACACCATCGCCGAGGCCTTGGCGCAGGTCCGCGGACATCCGGTCTTCGTCAGCAATGGCGTGCTGATCGCCAGCGCGAGCGAACAGCGCGTGGTGGTGGCCGAGGTGGGTCCGCGCGGCTTCGGCGTGCGCGAGATGCAAGACGACGCGCTGGTGTCGACCAACCATTTCCTCAGCGACGCGTGGGCCGGCGATCGGGCGAACGCCGCGCGCATCACGGGCGGCACCACGGCGAAACGGATGCAGCGGGCCGAGGCGTTGCTGACCCGGCAGGAACGCCATACCCCAGAGAGTCTGCTCGATCTGTTGCGCGATCATCGCGGGAGCGAGGACAGCGATGTCGGCTTCGGCAATCGTGGCACCATCAACGCATGGATCGGCGCACACCTGGTGGTCGCCGACCTCACGCGCAAGGTGCTGTGGGTTGGGGAACCGTGGCACGGCCTGGGACGGGCGGTGGCATTCGGCATCGACGGTCCCAGCGCCCTGCCCGCCCTGCCCACCTCGCCCGACCTGGCGGTGCATCAACGGGACGCCGACGAATATCGGCGCTTGGAAGGTGAGGTGAACGGGCTGCTGGCAGATCATCGTCAGCGTGAAGCCCTGCCGTTGGCGCGCCGCCTGGTCGCACTCAATCCGCAGTTCTTCAATGCTCATCTGCTGCTCGCGCGCTCCACCGGCGACCTGGACGAGCGCCGTCGCCATCTGGAACAGGCGTTGGCTTTGCAGCCGGCTTACCCCGCCGATGAACAAGCCATCCGGGCCCTGCTCGAGGCGAGCCCACGCTGAGCCCCAAGGCCCCGCAAATGGGAGTAAGACCGGTTCAAACCGCAGATGACGCAGAGGGCGCAGAGATGAAATGCCGGGCTCTGCGCCCTCTGCGCCCTCTGCGGTTAATCCGTCTTTTCTCTTCGCGAATAGCTGCCCGCTGTTGGAGGATTGGCATCAAGGGATGGCGCGCGCTAGCGTTCGACCGCCAGATCCTTGCCCACGATCGCGCCGGCCATGACGAAGCCGTCGATCATCGCGCCGAGCACTCCGGGGTGACCGATGCTCTGACCGGCGAAGAACAGGTTCTTCAACCGGCTGCGCCGCGGCAAGGGATCGGTACCGAGATGGCCGACGTCGTGCGACAGGCCCATGGCGGCGCCGCCACGCGAATGCACGTAGTCCGCGACCGAGAGCGGCGAGGACGACCACACCCGTGACATGGTGCCGGCCAGTTCGGGATGACGGGTGGTGATGGCCCCGAGGATCTCGGCCTCCCACGCGCGTTTCCACGCTTCGTAGTCGGCGGGGCGCCGGCCTTTGCGGGTGTCGCGCCAGGCGGCGACCGCCTCGCAAGGAACCCATACCATCGCTTCCAGGTAGGGCGCGTCGCAGGTCTCTTCGAAGTTGCTCGGCGCAAGGTAGTAGAGGTCGTGGTCACCGCGGATGCGGGCGAAGTGGTGGCTGCGTCCGAGCACGGTTGGAACCTGCGTCAGGCCGGCATACACCAGCACCACGCTCGCACTGTCGGGGGTGCTGTGGATGCGTTCCTCCAGCGACGGGCGCATGCCCCCTGGGCCGGTCAGGCGCAAGATCTCGGCGGGATGGCAGGTAGCGAGATAGAGGTCGGCGACATGGCGGCCACCCTTCACGTCGACCACCGCGGTGACCTCGCGTTCGCTGAACTCGATCCGGCCGACGCCATGGTTCAGCAGCAGCTTGCCGCCGAGTTCCTGCAGACGTTCCACCAGGGGCGTGATGATCGCCTCGCCGCCGCGCGCCGCCCGGCAGGAGCCGCTGATGGAGGTGCCCGCGAAAGTGGCGTAGAGCCCCATCGGCGTGGTTTCAGGCTTCATCGCCAGGATGCCGGCGAGGCAGCCGAGCACCTCCTTGGCCAGGCCGTTGACACCACAGCGGTCAAGTACCTCCGCCACCGGCAGATCGGGATCGATGAGTGGCGCCGGAGTGTCGTCCGGCACCAGCATGGCGAGCCATGGTTTCGCGCGCAGTCCAGCCTTCACCTCCGCGAAGAAGCGCGCAAACGCCCCGGCCTGTTGCGGCCAGCGCGCGGCACAGGCGGCTTCGCACTCGTCGAGACCGGCAGGCAGATCGACCACGCCGCCGTCAGGCAGGTGGATGCGGAACTGGCGTTCGAGATCGTGCGGCAGGAAGCGGATGCGATCGAGGATGCCCAGGCGCTCGGCGAGCGGACGGAACGGCCCGCCAGGCCCACCGCCGGTGATGAAATGGAAGCCGGTATCGAACCAGTAGGGCCCACGCCGGAAACGCTGCAGGAGGCCGCCGGGAATGGCGTGCGCTTCGAGCACCGCCACCTGCCAGCCCTGTTCGGCGAGCAGCACGGCGCTGGTCAGGCCGGAGGGACCGGCGCCGATGATCAGTGCGGATGACATGGACAGCCGTTAGACGGATCAAACCGCAGAGGGCGCAGAGGGCGCAGAGGAGCAGCGGTCGTACCCCGTGTACGGCAGCGAGTGGAGGGCCCGCGAGTGTTCAGCTCTGCGCCCTCTGCGGTTGGAACGATGGTCCCATCGATCGGCATCTACTCGACCGCCTTGAGTACCAGACACGCATTCGTCCCGCCGAAACCGAAGCTGTTTGACAGGACATGCCTCAGTTTCACGCCTGCCACTGGTTTGGCGGCGATGTTGAGTTTCGGCAGACGCGGATCGTGGTTCTCAAAGTTGCGGTTCGGGGCGATGAAGCTGCCGCGCATCATCAGGATGCTGTAGAGCGCTTCGCTGGCACCGGCCATCCAGCACTCGTGGCCGGTCAGCGACTTGGTCGAGGACACCGGCGGGCCGTTCTCGCCGAAGACGCTGTGGATGGCGTTGGCCTCGGCGGCGTCCCCGGCCTCGGTGCCGGTGGCGTGGGCGTTGATGTAATCGATGTCGGAGGGTTTGAGGCCGGCGGTGTCGAGCGCCTGCTGCATACAACGCGCCGCTCCTTTGCCGTCGCCGGTGGTCATGTGATCGCCGTCGCTGCTGAAGGCGTAGCTGGCGACCTCGGCGAGGATGGTGGCGCCGCGCCGCTTGGCGTGCTCGTATTCTTCCAGAATCAGGCAGGCCGCGCCGCCGCCGGGCACCAGGCCGTCGCGATCACGATCGAAGGGCCGCACCGCACCGGCGGGGTCATCGACCCTCATGGAGAACACCCGCAGGCCGTCGAAGGCCGCCATGCTCTGCCAGCACAGCTCCTGCGAACCGCCGGTGATGCAGAGATCGTGCATGCCGCTGGAGATCAGCATCCAGCCCCAGCCGATGGCGTGCGCTCCCGAAGCGCAGGCACCGCTGAGCGACATGCTGATGCCGCGCGTGCCGAACATCGGGCCGAGATGGATGGTGGCGGTGCTGTTGAGGGCCTTGATCACCTTGTCGCTGCCGAGCGAGCCGGTGCCCTTTTCCGCACGCACGGTGGCTAAGATCTCCTCGATCGGATCGGCGCACGAGTCGTTGCCGATGAGCAGGCCGGCGCGATCGCTTTTGAGCTGCTCGGCACAGCCGGACATCGCCACCGCCCTGGTCGCCGTCAGCGCGGCATAGAGCGCGGTCTCACCCATCGATTTGCGCACCTTGCGTGGAAAGGCGGCGGCGGCATCGACGGGCTTGATCGCGCCGGTCAGGGCCGAACGGAAACCGAGGTCCTGGCGTTCCTGGCTGAGGGTGATGCCGGAGCGGCCGGTGCGCAGGGCCTGGGCGATCTCGTCGAGGTGGTCACCCAGGCAGGACAAGGCGTCCATGCCGGTCACCACCACCCGCCGCCGGTTCGCGCCTGTATTCAACATGCCCTGCTCCAGAGCCCCCCAGACTCCGTCCGCCTGGGGAAGGTGCAACCGCGTCCCCAGCATCCCAGAAATCGAAGAAATTGTGCCATTGCAACGGATAACGCCGCACCACCGCCTCGAGGCAGCGGGCCCAGCGCGCCACCGCTGCGGTCAGCTGGCGTTGGCGTTCGCGCCGGCTGCCCATGGCCAACGGCCAGATCGCCGGCGCGAAGGTGGCGTACGAGGTCCAGCCGACCTTGAGGCAGAAGGTCGGGACCACCACCGCGCCGGTTGCCGCGGCGGCGACGAAAGGCCCGATGGGGAAACGGGCATAGCCGCCGCAGAACGGCACCCGCACGGTACCGGTCTGCGCGCCGACGGTGCGGTCGCCGAGCATGCAGCAGGTCTCGCCACGGCGCAGGGCGGCGGCGATCTCCAGGCTGGCGGCGAAGGGATCGGCGAGATCGATGATGCCCAGGCCATGCGCATCGATCGCTGCGCGCACCTGCGCCGCCACCGCCGGATCCTCGGCCTGCAGCATCACCAGGTGGGTGGTGCCCAGTCGGTAGCGATCCATGAAATGGCCGGAAAGTTCCCAGTTGCCGATGTGCGCGGAAAGCATCACGCAGCCGTGCGGATGCCGGTACGCCTGCTGCAGGGTGGCATAGCCCAGACTGCGGTGATGGAGCGAGCCCGGCGCGGCGCTGAGCAGGAAGCGATCGGCGAGGATGCGGGCGAAGGAATAGAAGTGGCGGAAGGCCATCACCGTCCGGCCCCAACGTCCCAGCCCAGGACGCATCCGCTGCCAGTACCGCAGGCAGGCGCGACGACGTTCATGCAGGCGCAGGAAGAGCACCAGCGTCGGCGGGATGATGAACAGGTAGCAGAAGGTCGGGCCGCCCAACCGCGCCGCCACCTGCACCAGGCGATGACCGAAGGAGCCGCCGTGCGAGCGACCGGACCATTTTTTTTGGGTGAGGTCAGACATGTCCGATGTCCGATGTCCCATGTCCGATGTCACTTGAGCACCACG
>JANPIY010000680.1:0-6398 GCA_031425255.1 Planctomycetota bacterium | reverse complement strand
GGATCGGCGGCGCGGGCGGCGCGGGAGTCTTGCAGACGTCGGGCATGCCCATGCACATGCCGCCGGCGGAGGTGGAAGCTGGGAACATTGCTCAGGTCCTCATGTCATCCGAGATGGATCGTCGAGCCATCGATGGTCACGGTCTCTTGCGCCTTCACCACGACCTGGCGGGCGTGCTCCACCGAACTGCCCTCGACCTGGATATGGCGGCGCCCGGCGCTCAGGTGCAGCAGGCCGGCGATCCGTTGCAGGAAGGACTGCGCATTGGCCACCAGATCCTTGGCGGTGAACTCCATCCGTCCGGCGGTCAGACGCAGCTCAGGACCGTCGGCGGCGATGGCTTCGCCGGCCTGCAGACGCAGGCGACCGCCGGCCTGCACCGTCACATCGCCACTGCTGGCCAGCTCGATGTTGCCGGTGCCGGTCAGCACGCCGATGGCGTAGCAGGCTTCGGCGGTGGCGGCGACCAGCAGCACATCGCCGACGCGTGGGTGATAACGGATGGGCATCGCCATGGTCACCAGGCGTTCCTGGCCATCGCTCAACACATGGATGGCGCGCTCATCGACGCGGATGACCTGGGCCGGGCCGAGTCCGGCGAGGGTGGTGCAGTCGGTGATCATGGGCGGCCTCTCGCCGGCGGCGGCGGTACGGGTGGAAACGCGGCAGGGGGTTCGGCGCTGCGTTGCGGGCGCCAGCGTTCGGCGGCGAGCAGGGCCTGATCGGTACGTTTGACGCCCGAGAGCTCGGCGCCGTCCCAGCGTGCGCCTGGGGCGTCGAGGTCGTGCAGATCGGCACCCGTCAGCACGGCGCCGCCGAAGTCGGCACCTGCCACACGCGCGTGCTGCCACAGGCTCTGCCGCAGATCGGCACGCAGGAAACGCGCGTCGGCCGCGTCGCAGTGCTGCCACTGCGACTGCGGCGCCTTGACCGAAGCGAAGCACGCGCCGCGCAGGATGGCCTGCGTGAAGGCCGCTGTGGCGAGGTCCGCACCGGTGAAATCGGCAGCGCTGAAGTCGGTCTGGAAAGCCTTCACGCCACGCATCGCCGCCCCGGCGAAGCGTCCGCGCTTGACGCTCGCCAAGGTGAAGGAGGTGCCGGTGAGATCGGCGCCGGTGAAATCCGCCTGGTCGAGACGCGCGCCCTGGAACGAGCAGCGCACCACGGTGCAGCCTGGGAGGGCCAGGGCGCTGGCGCGCGCACCGACCAGGCTGCAATCGCTGAGGCTGGCGGTGCGCAGGTCCAGCAGGTCGAGGTCGATGCCATCCAGGCCGATGCCCTCCAGACGGGCGCCGCGCAGCACCGTCGCACCCCAGGCGAGATCGACCAGCAGCGCGCGCACCAGCACCGCGCCGCTGAGATCACAGCCTGTCAGCTGGCACCCGTGCAGCGTCGCACCGCTGAGATCGGCCCCGGTCAGGCGCATGTCCGCCATGCCGCATGCGATCCAGGTCGAGGTGTTCAACCGCGCGCCGGTGGCATCGACGCCCTCGGCCCGGCAGCGCAGGAAGGTGGCGCCGGAAAGGTCGCGCCCGGCCAGCGATACGCCGGTGAGGTCGGCGTCCTCACAGGTGAAGCCGGCGAGGCCGACGCCACGTTTGAGGAAGGCCACGGCGTCGCCGCCGGAACAGACCGTACTCATGCCAGCACCGTCCGCGTCACATCGCTGCCGGCGAAGGCGGCCGCCGCGAGCGCGCACTCGGTGAAGTCGGCTTCGAAGCAGCAGGTGCCGGTGAAGAGCGCGGCCCGGCAATCGGCCTGATGGAATGAGGCATGCAGACATTTCGCGCCGGTGAGGTCCGCGTGCTGGAGGTCGGCAGCGATGAACAACGCATCGCTGAGGTCGCACGCCGCCAGCCGCGCATGGGTGAGCACCGCCTGCGAAAACACCGCCCCAGGCAGATCGCTGGCGCTGAAATCCGCCTGCACCAGCCGCGCCTGCTGCCAACACGAGAGGCCGGCCTGGATGTGGTCGAGCCGCGCGCCGCTGAAATCGCTGCCGCCGGCGACGCGCGCATTGGTGAAGCGCGCCCGCGAGGCCACCAGGCGCAGCGCCGAGGTGGTGACCAAGGAGGCCTTGGTGAGATCCGCTTCGCTCAGATCCGCGTCGTCGAGCACCGCGCCTTCAAAGTTCGCGCCGGTGAATATCGCCGCGCGCGCACGCAGGCGCTCGCCATGCACGTGGGCGAAGATGGCGCCCGCGGCCGACACCCGGTCGAGCGACGCGCCGCGCAGCCAGGCACCCGCCAGGGTGGCACCGCTCAGGCGCGCATCGTCGAGGATGGCGCGATCGAGGACCGCTCCGGTCAGATCCGCGGTCGAGGCGTCGGCCGCCACCAGGCTCGCCTCGGTAAAGTCGGCGCCGTCGAGCCGGGCGCCGATCAGCACGGCGTGATCCAGGCGCGCACGTACCAGCCGCGCACCGCGCAGATCCGCACCGCTCAGGTTGCAGCCACTGAGGTCGGCCGCGGTGAGGTCGAAGCCCGCCAACGATGCGTTGGCGAGATCCGCGCCAGGACCGATGCGGGCGCGCCAGTCGATCGGCGGGCTGAGCACCGGCGGTGCTGCCGGCGGCTCCACCGGCGGTGCCGGCGGCGGCGGCACCGCCGGCACGGCGAGCATGGCCGCCACCAGGGCTTCGGCCGTGGGCGCAGCACCCAGGGGCGCGGCGGTGACGGATAAGCGGTGGAGGCAACGGAGATCACGCCCGCGCACCGGCAGCCAACCGCGCCACAGCAGGGTCAGCGTGCCCTGGTCGGTGTCGGCATGCAGGGTGTCGAGGGTCAATCCCAGCGTCCGTCGCCGCAGGCCGCCGACGCCGCCGTCGTCACCGTCCTCCAACGCGACGTGCATACCCAGCCCAGGCAGGCGCACCGACCACTCCGGCATCTGCGCATGCAGGTGGGTGAAGGTGCAGGTCTCGTCACCGCGCAGGTGGCCAGCGAGACGCTGATCGAGGGGGGCCGCATTGAAGTACGCCCAGTCGAAGGTGTCGGGATAGGCGGGCGCATGCGACTTCAACCAGTCGGCGGGGAAGGCGCCCAGCCGACTGGCGCGGGCGTGCCACAATGGATTGAGCGGCCCGACGCCGGCGGGTGGTTGCGGCGACTTCGGCTTGGCCAGCAGGCGGTCAGGGTGTTCGAGGTTCGGCAGGTGCTCGCTGTCGCGTCCACAACCGACCGGATTGTCGCGCCAGCCGACACCGCCATAGGCGCGGCGCCAGGACAGCGGCATCACCGTGAACGCTTGCGGATCACTGGCGCCGGCGCTGAAGAACCCGCGTTTCCAACTGCGGTCGCCGAACACCGCGATGCGCTTGCTGACCGCGCCCACCGCGAAGCCGGCGACCAGCGCCGGTAGCGGCCGGCCCCCAGGCGTGTGGCAGGAGCCGCTCAGCAGGAGATCCGCATGCGGTTTGAATGGCGCGAGTTCGCTGTCGGCCAGGCATTCGCCGAGCGGATCATCAGCGGCAAAGAGGCCGCCGCCCGGACCCGGTGGCGGTTCGACCGGCGTCAACGGCTGCCCAGGCACAAGGTGGAACACCCGTTTGACCACTACCACCAGCATCGGCCCGGAGGGATGGCAGCCGGTGACGAACGGCACCACCGCACCGCCGGAATCGTTCTGCAGCAGGAGCGGCATCAGCGGGCTCGCATGCGGAGTGGAAGATGAACGGGAACGGACAACGGACCGCATTCGCCACAGAGGCCACAGAGGCCACAGAGAAAAGGGAAATCTCTCCTCTGCGCTCTCTGTGGCCTCTGTGGCGAATGTTTTCTTCCCCGGGGCAGGGCACACGGCGAATTCCCATTCCTCACGTTGCTCCCCACAATGTCCATGTGCGTTCTCATCCGAGCTGGATGATGGCGCCCTTGATCTGCACCGGGCCGGAGGCCTCGATCTTGACGACGGCGCCCTTGAGGCCGAGCGGGCCGCTGGCTTCGAGGTCGGCGGTGGCCCCGGATTTCAGCTTCATCGCGCCGGAGGTCTTGAACTCCGCCTGAACCGCGTCGATCAGCAGGCCGCTGCCGCTGACCGCGGGCGCGGTGGCCGACACCGCGGTGGAAGGCGCCGCCACCAACTCGCCGGCGATCGCGGCGGTGCCGTCACCCTTCTGCGCGGCGGCGGCGCCGGTGAGGTCGCTGGCGTTGCCGACCAGTCCGGCGGCGGTGCCCTTGAGTCCGGCGGCATCGCCCTTGCTGCCGGCCCCAGGGGCGGCGCCGGCGGCGCCGGCCGACTGCCGGATCACCAGCGTGCCGGCTTCCAGCATCAGCTTGCCGGCCTTGGCGGCGAAGGCGTCGGCGACGCTGAGGTTGGCCTTGCCGGCCTGCAGCGCATAGACCTCCTTCACCGCGTGCAGGTGGTTCTTCTCGACGTGGGTCCAGGCATCGCCGGTGGTATCGTCGAAACGATCGCCATCGACCACGTGGTAGACCTTGGGCGACTCGGTCCAGGTCACGTGCAGGTTGGTGGCCAGACGGTAATCGACCGCGTGTTTGGCGCTCAGCGCACTTTCGAACAGGTCGCTGGCGATGGCCTGCTGATGGTGATGGCTGCCGGCGATCTGCTTCCGGTGGTAGGCGAGGTCCTGGTCGAGAGCGAAGCTCACGAACGACTCGCGCTGCCGATCGCTCTTCAGCGTGTCATGGCTCTCGAAGCCGCCGCCGAAACGGAAGCGGTCGCCTTCTCCCCACTCATAGGCGTTGGTCTTGGCGGTGAAGGCGTAGCGGTCGCCGGACTCATGTATGTGCACGTGATCGCCACTGAGATAGTCGGTGACGTCGCCGATGGTCTTGCGGTGCACGCGGCCGTACTGGATCGCCACCGCCGGGCCGATGTTGAGCTGCTGCCAGCCGATCGAGCCGCTGAAGCGGTAACATTGGAACGCCGGGTTGGCCTTGTCGGCGTCGCCCTCCTCGAGGTAGGCGAGCTTTTTTTCCAGCATTGCGCTGTCGCGTTTGGCGAGTTTCGCCGCGGGATCGTAGCCGTCCTTGCGTTTGCTGTGATTGTCGGGCGCGGGCGCGCTCCAAGTCGGGCGGTACTTGGCGCGATCGAAGACCCGGAATATGCTGGTGAAATCCGTGCCGACGTAGGCCGCGCGATCCTCCCCCAGATCGAGACCGGTGACCTGGTGGGCGATGGCGGCGTGATCCCAGAAGCGGGGATCGGGATAACCGCCGGCGTCCCACAGCGGTTTGTCGCTGTCGCCGCCGCCACCGGCGCTGGTGCCGGCAGCGTGCGCCGAGGACCCGCCCTGGGCGCTGCCCCTGGGGTCGGCCATCGCACCGGCCGTCGCAGCGCCGCTCGCGCCGGCATACTGCGCCGAGCCGACGCCGCTGGGCGCCGCCGCCCGGCCACCGCCGGCGTTCTGCGCCGACGGGGCCGAGGTCGCCGCCTCGGCGGCGGTGAAATCGCGGCCGAGCATATCGAACGCCGTGGCCTTGCCGTTCTCCAGATAGATGCGCTGGGCGTTGTACTGGTCGTCCAGTTCCATGCGGTTGCCGCTGGAGGAGCGCAGCACGTTCTTGTGGCTGTTGCCCTGCGTCACCGGCGCGAGCGCGTCCTTGT
The DNA here is from genome assembly GCA_031425255.1 of Planctomycetota bacterium. Taxonomy (GTDB): domain Bacteria; phylum Planctomycetota; class UBA11346; order UBA11346; family UBA11346; genus BOG-1363. The sequence continues at coordinate 830 of JANPIY010000680.1, read as the reverse complement.
TCGAGACCGCGCCGACGATCACCGGTCGGTCGGGATCGCCGTCGATGTGCGCGAGCAGCACCTCGGTGCCGACGTGCAGCGGGAAGTGCAGGCCGTAGGAATCGCCCGCCAGCGGCTGGGCCATGCGGATCCAGCACGAGGCGATCTGGCCCTTGGCGCGGTCGGCGAGATCGAAGGGCAGACGCACGCGGTATTCGCCGCGTTCGTTGACCTCGGCGATGGCATAGGGATCGAGCGCGTTGGCCCCGGCGGCGTCGTGGTCGCAACTGGTGCCGTCGACCACCGCGTGCATCACGCCATGGATCGCCGGCCACGGCGTCGTCCGCGTCGGGCGCCAGGTACGCGCCGCTGGGATGGCGCGGAAGCGGTTGCCGTAACTCGCCAGGGTGCCCCTGGTCGCCCCTGGGCCGCTGCCGGCGACGCCGTGGTGTTCGATCGCCAGCAGGACGAAGGCGCCCTGCGGCAGGCCGAAGCGCTGGCAGTCGGCGGTCTTGACCTGCATGGTCGGACGGAAATCGCTGCAGGCGCTCTCGCCCGTCAGCAGCTCTTCACGCGCGTCGATCCCGTCCGCGCGCCGTCCCGCCAGCCAGGTGCCCTGCGCGCGGGTGTCGTAGCGCGCATCGGGTTCGTGGTGCACCAGGGGAACCTGCTCGTAGCTCTTCGGCGGCTGTCCGCCGCGCCCGGCATTGGTCTGCTTGGAGGCCAGGAGACCGCCGGCGGGATCACGCCACAGCGGCGCGCTGTGGTTGTAGTCCTGCAGCACCACGTGGTGCTGCACGCGCTCGACCTGATGCGCCAGGCTGAAGGCCATGCGCGCATGGGTGACGTCG
>JANPIY010000679.1:0-10232 GCA_031425255.1 Planctomycetota bacterium | reverse complement strand
TGTCCTGAGCATTCATCAAGGAACTCCAGATCCCAACGGCCGTGCTTTGATCGAAATCAGTACGCATCCCCTACGCAGTGCGGACTTTTTCAAAGCTATCAACACCATCGATTCTGGTGCTCTTACACTTCAACCCACCGTCACTTTGCGCAGGTTGTAATCATGTTTCACGTGAAACACCACATTATACACGGACTCCGGGCTTGCCTCCGTTGTTCCACGTGGAACGTGCTCTGCACATGATTCCTATCGTTGCCATTTCAAATCAAAAAGGCGGCGTCGGCAAGACGACATCAGTCATAAATCTCGCCGCTGCGTGTGGTCTCGCAGGACTTAAAACGCTGGTTATAGACAATGATCCTCAAGGCAATGCCTCAAGCGTCTTGGGCGAGCGATCAACAGGCACGTCAATTTACAGCGGAGGTCTTCCAACCCCGTGCGGAAACCGACCTAATCTCTGGTTGATACCGGCTGGCCAGGATTTGTTGGAGCAGGAACAGGTTCTCGGACGCAAATCGGGTGGGAGAACTGCTTTAAAACAGCGACTTGCGCCTTTTACGGGTGAATTCGATATCGTCTTCATCGATTGCCCTCCGAACCTATCACTCCTCCCTATCAATGCCCTGATAGCAGCGAGCCATCTCGTGGTTCCCTTACAATGTGAATATTATGCGCTTGAAGGCCTCAGCCAATTGCTTGGATACATCAATGAATTGAGAGACTCAGCCGAAACGGCGCTCGAGCTCTCGGGGATCCTCTTAACCATGTTCGACCCAGGCCATCCATTGGCCTTGGAAGTGGAAAGGGAGGTTCGGCAGCACTTTGCTGAACGAGTGCTGCCAACGGTCATTCCTCGTGATGTTTCGCTCGCTGCAGCACCCAGCCACGGCAAAACCATCTTTGACTACGAACCCCTTAGTAATGGCGGGATAGCCTATTTGGCTGCCGCCAAGGAGCTACTGCATGGCCTTAAGCGATAATAGTTTGGGACGCAGCTTGAGCGACGTCTTCGCCAAAACCGTGCGACGTGAGCAGCCCAAGGGATATCTGGAGATCGACCTCGGCATGATCGTGCCGCCAAGCTCCAACCCACGTACTGACTTCGATTCACATGCTTTGGAGGAGCTGGCCGCAAGCCTTCGATTACATGGCATGCTTCAGCCCATCGTGGTAATGAAGCGCGAGGTGGGCTACGAAGTGCTCTCAGGCGAGCGCCGCTATCGGGCTGCCAAGCTTGCCGGCATGATAACGGTGCCGGTCGTGGTGCGTGAAGAAAATGATCCACAGCACCAGGCTGAGCTGCGGCTGATCGAGAACATCCAGCGCGAGAACCTCAATGCCATCGAGCTGGCCAAGGCGTATCAGGCCCTGATCGAAACCCACGGCCTGACCCACGAAGGGCTCGCTGATCGCCTGAACAAGGAACGCAGCGGCATCACCAATAACCTGCGCCTGCTCGGCTTACCGGATGAGCTACAGGTACTGGTCTCCACCGGCGCCCTGGCCATGGGACACGCCCGGGCCCTGGTTGCGGTGGCTGATCGCGATTGGCAGCGCGCCTTGGCCCAACGGGTGATCGATGAAGGGCTCTCCGTGCGCGAGGTCGAACGGCTGAGCAAGGCTGGCCCAGCCCTCTCCCCGATCAGCGACCCGGCCCGCGAAGTGAAACCTCCGCACCTGCGCGAGCTGGAGACCAACCTCTTCCATCTTTTCGGAACCCGCGTGACCGTGAAGGAACGCAGTGGCAAAGGGTCGATGACTCTTCATTTCGAGAGCAAAGATCACTTCCAACGTGTGGTCGCCATCATGGACCGCATCGTCAAACAGGCCAATACCAGCGGTCCGGCCAGCTGAGTCGCGTGGACCTGGAACGCCTGTGAAAACAACGACACCCGCGAGTTATCCCGCGGGTGTCGTATTCTCATCTTGAACGAAAGACTCAGCGTGCAGCAGCAGCCTTGAGCTTCGCCGCCGGCTTGGCTTTGGCCGACGGTTTGGCGTTCTTGGAGCCATGACGAAGGGCGGCCTGTGCCGCGGCCAGACGCGCGATGGGAACGCGGAATGGCGAGCAGCTGACGTAGGTCAGGCCGATCTTGTGGCAGAACTCGATGGTCGAGGGATCACCACCGTGCTCACCGCAAATGCCGTACTTCATGCCCGGGCGCACCGGTGCAGACTTCTGCAGGGTGATCTCCATCAGCTGACCCACGCCCGCCTGATCGATGGAAGCGAACGGATTGGCCTTCACGATGCCAAGCTTCTGGTAGTAGGGCAGGAACTTGCCCGAATCGTCGCGCGACATGCCCATGGTGGTCTGGGTCAGGTCGTTGGTGCCGAAGCTGAAGAACTCAGCGTGCTCGGCGATCTCGTCGGCCGTCAGCGCGCCACGCGGGATCTCGATCATGGTGCCGACCAGATAGGGCAGCTTGGTCTTGGCCTTAGCGAACTCCTCGGCAAAGACGCCGTGGACGATATCGAGCTGGTTCTTCAGTTCCTGCTGGAAGCCGACCAACGGAATCATGACCTCGGGCACCACTTTCTTGCCGGTCTTCTTCGCCACCGCGAGAGCTGCGCGCACGATGGCGCGGCTCTGCATTTCGGTGATCTCGGGGTAGACGATGCCGAGACGGCAGCCGCGATGGCCAAGCATGGGATTGAACTCATGCAGACTGTGGCCGAGCGCTTCGATGCGGTCGTACTTCACGCCGAGCTTCTTGGCCAAGTCTTCCATTTGCGGACCGGCCTGAGGCAGGAATTCATGGAGCGGGGGGTCGAGCAGACGGACGGTCACCGGGCGGCCCGCCATCGACTCGAACAGACCTTCGAAATCCTTCTGCTGCACAGGCAGCAGTTTCGCGAGGGCACCCTTGAAGTGTTCGATGGCCTGGGCGTATTGGCCCTTGAGCGCCGCCTGACGCTGGTCGTCGCCCTTGGCTTCTTCCGACTCGGCCTTGAACTTCGCATAGTCCTCGGCGAAGAGGATCATCTCACGGACCGAGTCGATACGATCGCCTTCGAAGAACATGTGTTCGGTGCGGCACAGACCGATGCCTTCCGCGCCAAACGCTACCGCATTGGTCGCCTGATCAGGCTGGTCGGCATTGGTGCGGATGCCTAGCGTGCGGTATTTGTCCGCCAGCTTCATGACGAAATCGTAGGCCTGGAACAACTCGCTGTCCTTCGGCTTCATGGTCTTGGCGACCAGGACCTGGAGCAGCTCGCTATCGGAGGTCTTGACCTTGCGGCCGTAGACCTTGCCGGTGGTGCCATTGATGGCGATCGCTTCGCCTTCGCGCAGAGTCTTGCCGTTGCAGGTCAAGGTGCCCTTGTCGTAGTCGATGCTGATCTCGCCGGCGCCGGCGACACAGACCTTGCCCATTTGACGGGCCACCAGCGCCGCGTGCGACGACACACCACCACGGGCAGTGAGGATGCCTTCAGCGGCGATCATGCCGCGAAGATCTTCCGGGCTCGTCTCGGTACGGCAGAGCACCACCTTCTGACCGGCGGCGGCGAGTTCCTCGGCCTTCTTGGCGGTCAGCGCGATGGTGCCCGAAGCCGCACCCGGACCCGCTGGCAGACCAGCGGTGAGATAGCTGTCCTTCTCGGCGGCCCTCTCATCGGTGCTGTCGAAGATCGGCGCGAGCAACTGATCCAGCGCCTGTGGATCGCCTGATTTCACCGCGTGTTCCGGCGTCATCAGCTTGGCCTTGACCATGTCATGGGCGATCTTGACGTAGGCCTGCGCAGTACGCTTGCCGTGACGCGTCTGCAGCATGTAGAGCTTGCGATCTTCGATGGTGAATTCGAAGTCCTGCACATCGCCAAACTCCTCCTCGAGCTTCGCGCGCACCTTGAGCAGCTGCTTGTAGATATCCGAGAATACCTTGTCGCTCGCCATGTCGGTGATCTTGAGCGGGGTGCGGATGCCCGCGACCACGTCTTCGCCCTGCGCGTTGGCGAGGTATTCGCCGTAAAACTCATTGGCGCCGTTGGCCGGGTTGCGGGTGAAGGCCACGCCAGTGCCCGAGGTGTCGCCCATATTGCCGAACACCATGGCCTGCACATTGACGGCGGTGCCCCACTCGTGCGGAATCTTGTACTTGTTGCGGTAGAGGATGGCGCGGTCGTTCATCCATGAACCAAAAACGGCGCCCACCGCGCCCTTGAGTTGTTCGAACGGATTCTGCGGGAACGCCTTGCCGGTACGTTCCTTGATCAGGGCGATATAGCGCTTGATCAGTTCGCGGAGGTGGACCTCGGTCAGCGCGGAGTCCTCATGCACACCGAATTCCTCCTTGAGGGCTTCCATGGTGTGCTCGAATGGATCGCTCTCGTTCTCGTGGCGCTTCTGCACGCCCATCACCACGTCGCCGTACATCTGGACGAAGCGGCGGTAACAGTCATAGGCGAAGCGGCCATTGCTGGTCTTGGCCTTGAGTGCTTCGACGGTCTTGTCGTTCAGGCCCAGGTTCAAGATGGTGTCCATCATACCCGGCATCGAATCGCGGGCGCCGGAGCGCACCGAAACCAGCAGTGGGTTCTTGGCATCGCCGAAACCCTTGCCGGTGGCCTTTTCGAGCTTGGTGATGGCATTGGCGGTATCGACTTCGAAGAGGCCCTTGGGGTAGGTCCTCTTGTTGTCGTAATAATACGTGCAGACCTCGGTGGTGATGGTGAAACCATCAGGCACCTCGAAGCCGCGCCGGCTCATCTCCGCCAGGTTGGCACCCTTACCGCCCAGCAGCGACTTGAGCGACGCGTCGCCGTCGGACTTGCCGCCACCAAAATGGTAGACGTACTTGGGTGACTTGACGGATTTCTTGGGAGCGGCGGCCTTGGCCATGACGGATCCTTCGCGTGTGCGTGTTCGGTTATTTGGCGGTTGAAAGGGGCGCGCACCCTATGAGGGGTCCGGAACCGGTCAACGCGCGCCTTGGTCGCTTTGCCCCCGGTTTGCCTGGGGATTTTCCGCTGTGATGAGCCGTGCGCGGGCGAACGCCATGGCGGCGGCCTTATGGGTAAAACGCCCTTCCAGGTCGGCATCCTCCAGCTCACGCAATAACGCACCCAGGCGGGGGCCCGGCGGAAGACCCAGCCCCATCAGGTCATCGGCCCGCACCCATGGGGTCCACATGACCTGGAAATCGTGTTCCGCCTCCGCCAGCAGGGTCCGTACCGCCTCGCTCTGCGCTGGTGCGTCATGCAACACCGCGATCAGACGGGCCAACCACGGTCCATCCTCATGGCGCCAGAGACGGCGACGGTAGGCGAGCGGCCGGTCGATCATGGCGGGCAGCAGGCGAGCATGCTCGAGCAGCCACTGGCACCGCCTCACCATCACGTTGGGCAAGGGTTGGGCGATGAGCCAAGGCCGGACCCTGGCGACGGGCAGAGGCGACAGCCAGATGGCCAGGCGCAACGCGAACGGATCCCGCTCCTCACAGCGGTCGAGCCTGTGCGCCATGGCATCCAGGTCTTGCGTCGTGCATTGCGCCAATGGTGGACAGAGGCTGGCGAGGTGTCCGCTGGCCCGCAGCAGTCCCATCCAATGTGAACGACCGGGTCCACTCAAGGCCTTGGTCAATTCCTGCATCAGCCGTTCGCCGCTCAAACCCGACAAGGGTGTGGCGATCATGGCCGACCACGTCGCGGGTTCGATCGTGAAGGAGAATCGTGCGGCAAAACGTAGGCCGCGAAGCACCCGCAGGCGATCTTCACGCAGTCGCGCCACGGGATCGCCCACCGCACGGACGATGCCGCGATCCAAGTCCGACCGACCGCCGACGTGATCGATCACGGCGCCGCTGCGCAGATCACATAGCAAACCATTGATGGTGAAATCACGACGTTCCACGTCTTCACGCGCAGTGCTGAAGATCACCGAACTGGGTCGGCGACCATCGATGTAGGCCCCATCGGTACGAAAAGTCGCTACCTCGATGTTCACGCCCCCCGGCGTCACCACCACCACGACACCAAACGCCTTGCCGACGGCGATGGTTTGCCAGCCCTGCTGGTGGAAGACCGCTTCGACCTGTTCCGGATGGGCGGCGGTTGCCAGATCGATGTCGTGCACCGGATGGGCGAGGAGCAGATCGCGTACACAGCCACCGGCGGCATAGGTTTCGAAACCAGCGGCGATGAGGATTCCAGCCACCTCCCGCCCAGCATCCCAGGGATGACCGGCAGGAAGTGCGAGCACCGTATCGACCTCGTTATGATCCATGACTGCCGACCGGATGGATCCGGTCTTCCTGGACTCAGTTCGGCAGACTGATCGGCATGATCAGGTAGGTCGCCCCCGGTTCACGCATGATCAGACCGCGCGATAGTTCGATGCCGATCTGATCACCCTGGTAGACCTTCAGCACATCGCTGAGGTACTGTGCATTCACGCCCAGTCGCACCAGCGAACCCTGGTACTGGCATCGAACCGGAATGCGTGCGCTGCCATTGGTGTAGTTCAGATTGCTGAATACCGACTGGTCTTTATCGAGCGTGATGATGATACCACGGCTGGTCTGGCTGGTCATCAATGCCACTCGGCGGACGGCGGACGCGAGATCGGCACGCTGGAAGGTCACACTCGAGGGCGCGTTCATCGGCAACGCATTGCGATAGGTGGGAAAATTTCCCTCCACCAGGCGACTGGTCAGCTCGATGTTCAAGCCGACCGAGGTTTTCAGCCGCACGAATAGGAGTTTCGCAGCAAAGGCGATCTCAACCTGTTCTGGCGGGACTGTCCCCAGGATGCGTTGCAGATGATTGATCGTCACTGCCGGCACGACGGCATGGACGACCTCTCCACCAGGGGTCAGGCGGAAGTGCTCGTTCTTCTCGACCGCCTCGCACAGGATCTTGCCGTCGGTCGCTGCCATCACGACTTCGCCATTGCCGACCGACAGATAGATGCCGGAGAGCACGGCGCTGGTGCGATCCTTATCCATGCCGAATACCGTCTGACGGATCATCTCTTCGAAGCGTGGTCCACGGATGCTGACCTTCGCCACGTCGCCGGGAAAGGCCTGCACCGGAGGAAAGGTTTCGCCTACCACGGCCGGGACCTGGTACTCACCATCGCCGAGTTCAATCAGCAATTGGCTGGTCTCGCCCTTCTGCTCCAGGCGCAGGTTGACGCTCGGCGAGGACGACTCACGTAAGATGCCAGCGAGTTGACGAGCCTGCACCACCGCCTGACCGGGGTGGTCAATCTGGACCCGTTGGACCACCGAGCGCAGCCCGACCTGGAGGTCGGTGGCGATGATCTCCAACTGGTCTGCCTTGGCGTCGAAGAGCAGGTTGGTGAGGATGGGTTTGGTACTGTTGGAAGGGACCACCGCATCGGCTGCCTGGATGGCTGCGAGCAGATCCTGCCGATCACAGCGCAAATGGAGCGGCTTGGTGGGTTGGTTATCCATGATAGTTAAACATCCTACTCCTCCTCCTCCGCGTGTCAAAAACGTCTAAAACCATCTAAACGGAAATCACTGATCAGGTTAGCTCTGTCTAAACACACGGCTGAAAGAGCGCTTCAAGCGGGGATAACCCGGTTTTTCAGTCGTTCGCCAGGGTCACCGGGCAACAGCCGGTCGGTTGGCGACTAAAACCACACCTTTGCACCCGGCTTTTGCCCACCCGCCAGCGGGTCCCGGACGGAGGATGTCAGCGGTGTCGTGCCTGGAATCGCAGCAGGGGATTGTCGTCCGGCGGTGTCGTGAATGCTGGGGCCATGCATTGGTCCATCATCCTATTGTTCGGTGGTGCTCTCCTTGGGAGCAGCGGCTGCACCAGCTCGATCCTGGGAGTCATGCTGGCGCCTGAGAGCGTGGTGGGCGGGGCCGCTTCGGGAATCGCCGAGGCCGGCGCCCAGACCCTCTCAGGAGCGAGTCTGGAGGAGCTCTCCGACATCGGTACCACGGTCGGTGAACTCGATCGCATCCTGCAGGAGAATCCCGACGCGGTGAACTCCGACCGTTTGCGTGACATGCGTGATCGTATCGACAAGCAGAGCGGGAAGAATTCGGGGCCGGATCAGCGTCAGGTGGCGAAGGAACCGCCCAGACCACGCCGTGCGAGCGATACCCCGTTGCCGCATCGCAAAGGCGACTCGCTCTTCGTGGCACCGCCTGGGGAGGTGGTCGTGTTGCGTCGTCCTGCGAGCCGCCCTGATACCCTACCCACTGGGAGCGTGCTGCGCGAGGACCCCCGTCCGGTGCACGTCATGTCGATGAAGTCGGTGCGCCTCCACTAGATAGAAGCCGGCGTCGTCAGCCGGGCCCGCTCGCACCTCACGTCGTGGAGTCGAGGTCGCCCCCACTGGTAAGCTCCAGCAGGTTGTGCAGCACGTGGGCTTCTTCCTCAGGACCCAGGCGCGGATCGCGGATGCGATGGACCACACCAGCGGCGCGATCCTGGATCAACAGGACCTGCTGACCGCCTTCGTTGCGGACTTCGAGAAATTGGAGTTTCCGCGCGCGTACTAGCGCCAGGGCCACCACATAGGCCAGGCATTGCTGCGACCTGGTGCGTGCATCCTTCAGATTGGCGAAAATCTGCCCCAGGGTCGCGGCATTGAGCTTGAAGGGTTTCCGCTCATTGCCGGGTTGAGGCACCTTCTGCCGCCACCAACTGATGAAAGCCGCCGGATCGTGCGTCGCCCAAGCATCTGCACTGAAATCGAGGCGTTGAAAGAGGCCGTCCTTCATCACCAGGGCGGAAAAGAACACTTCGCCTGGTTCCAACATCCGCGCCGTGGCGGAGCAGGTCAGGTGCGAGGTGATGATCTTGCCTTCCCAGTCCATAGGTCTCCTGCGACGTGGGCGGAAGTGTGGCCGGCCTGAGGCCCTGACAACCCAGAGGAGTGCCAGGGTTCGCGAGGTATCTGAGACCTACTCCGAATCGTGACGTGAGTCTGCTACCGCAGGGCGTCGGTTCCGTGCTCGCTCACCCGCGCATCGCCGCCTCGAGATCGGCGATGCTCTTGGGGATGGCCTTGGTCAGCTCATCGCAGCCATCCTTGGTGATCAGCAGGTCGTCCTCGATGCGGATGCCGAACCCCTCATCCGGCAGGTACACTCCCGGCTCGTTGCTGATGATCATGCCCGGCTTCAGTGGCACGGTGTAGTCTGCCGGGTCATGGACATCGAGGCCGATATGATGCCACAGACCGTGATGACGGGTGAAACCGGCATCGATGATCGGCTTCCATGCCAGGTCGTTCAGCTCCTCTCGCGTCAGGCCCGGCCGCGCATGTTTGCGCCCGAGCGCGTTGCAGCGCAGCACCAGCTCATAGACCTCACGGAAGCGCTTATCGCTGAACTTCCCGTGCTGGGGCACGGTACGCGTGACATCGGCGCAATAACCACCGGCGGTGGCACCGGAATCCATCAGCAGCGGCCGGCCCTTCTGCAAAGGCTGGTCATTATGGGGATAATGCAGCGTCGCGCCGGCCACACCGCTGCCGACGATGGGTGGAAAAGCCAACGGTCCGTACGCCACCCTGCGGTAGTGCATGGTCAGTTCGCAGGCGACCTCGCTCTCCAGCTTCAGCTTGGGGATGCGCGGCAGCGTGGCGAGCAGTCCACGTCGCGTGATGTCGATGGCCTGGCGATGCCAGGCGACTTCATCGGCGTCCTTGTACATGCGCTGGTGCACCAGCGCCGGCTCCACGTTGATGACCTCGATGCCGCGCAGCTTTTTCTTCCAGGCGGCGAATTGCTCCGCCTGGAAGCCGGGCTCGCGTTCGCGCGTCAGCATCGCCAAGCGATGGCCCGAGCGCTTGGCGGCAGCCAGGACCCGGGCCAACAGGTCGGCATGCGAGGCGACCGCATGGACCCCATGCACGCGCCGGGCGTGGTCGTCGGGACCGAGGCGTTTACCATCCCACACGATGCGGCTGGAATCACCTGGATTGAGGAAGAGCGTGTCGTGGCCGTTCTTCGCCCGCGGATCGACCAGCAGCGCCGATTCGGGCTCCGCGCAGCCCGTGTAATAATCGAACCACGGATCCTGCCGCGTCGACCGCAGCCGGTGCTCGTCGCACCCGATCACCAGCACAGGCACTTGGCGGTCGCACTGCTTGGCGATGAGTCGGGCGGCGACGGCACGGCGACGGCGGTAGGTGGCGAGGGGAAGGGCGAGTCCACGGATGATCATGGTGCACAGGCTATGTGGGACCGTCCCCAGACCACTGGCAGGGGCGCGGCGGGATCCACAGCGCGTGATGATCG
>JANPIY010000678.1:0-5059 GCA_031425255.1 Planctomycetota bacterium | reverse complement strand
TATCCCGCGCGCAACCTTGACCGCACCTGCCGTCTCACTAGCTTTCCCGCCTCACATTCGGTACCTCAACCGAGCGTGGGCCACGGGGCTCACGCTTTTTTTATCGGACGAATCGCTGTACTTCTTTATTATCAAGCACTTACAGCCTAACATAAGCATCCTGGGGAACCCATGAATCAAGGCGAGTTCATGCGTCTGGTCGACGCCGCCGCGCGCGAGCGCAATCTCGACAAGAAGATCATCATCGACCACATCGAGCGTGCGCTGGTCCAGGCCGCGCAAAAACGCTTCGATGCGGTCGGCGAGTTCACCCTGACCATCGATCGCGAAACCGGTGAGATCCGCGCCTTCGAGGATGAGAAGCCGGTCGAGCTCGAGCGCCTTGGCCGCATCGTCGCCAACGTCGCCAAGCAGGTGTTCGTGCAGGCGCTCAAGGAGAGCGAACGCGACATGCTGTTCGACGACTTCGTCACCCGCGAGCACACCCTAGTCTCCGGCACCGTCATGCGCGAGGAGCGCGGCATGGTGATCGTCTCCCTCGGCGGTCGCGCTGAAGCCATCCTGCCCAAGGAAGAGCAGATTCCCGGCGAGGTCTACCGTCCAGGGGCCACCGTCCGCGCCTATCTGCTCACCGTCGGCAAGAAGGGCCAGCGCGTGCGCCTGGTGCTCTCGCGTACCCACGGCAACTTCGTCCGCGAGCTGTTCAAGTCGGAGATCCCCGAGGTCGCCGACGGCCTGATCGAGATCAAGGGCATCGTCCGCGAACCCGGTCGCCGCACCAAGATCGCGGTCGCGACCCAGGACCAGCGCATCGATCCGGTCGGCTCCTGCGTCGGCATGCGCGGCAGCCGCATCACCAAGGTCACCGATGAGCTCGGTGGTGAGAAGATTGACATCATCCCCTGGGCCGAGGACCCCGCGCAGTTCATCGAGAACTCGCTCAAGCCCGCCCGCGTGCTGCGCATCAGCTACGACACCTTCCGCGACCGTGCGCGCGTGGTCGTCAGCCAGGACCAGCTCCCTCTCGCCATCGGCAAGGCCGGTCAGAACGTGCGCCTGAGCGCTCGTCTGACGCGCTACAAGATCGATGTGATGAGCGAGGAGTCGGCCGCCCAGGCACGCGCCAAGGGCGCCGAAGAGCTGCAGAAGCTCATCGAAGCCGGACAGCTGGAAGACTTCCTGCGCGAGATCTTCCTCGACAACCACCTCGATTCGCTGGCGGTGCTGGCGGCGCAGACGCCCGAACGCCTGGTCGAGGCCTTCGAGGCCCACCACGTCACCCTGGAATCGGCCACCAAGCTGATCGCCAAGTCGGACGAGCTGCTCACTCCCGAGCAGCGTTCGGAACGCGACGCGATCATCGATCGCCGCCTGCAGGCCGAACGAGAAGCCGCCGACGAGGAGGCCCGCACCCTGGCCTCGGCCGAAGCCGAAGCCCTGGCGGCGGCCGAAGCTGAAGCCCTGGCGGCCACGCAGGCGGCCGGCCGTTCTGGCGAATCCGCCACCACCGCGCACTGATCATCACTTTCCGACACCGATTCCCTGAAGATACGCATCGAGATCCTATGAAGCTCAGCGAGCTGGCCTCTGAACACAACCTTGACGCCGACCTCCTGCGTGAAGTCGTCGAAGTGGATCTCTCCATCCGTCTGCCCAAGGGTCTCGACACCCTGCTGAAGGAAGCGGAGATCAGCAAGATCCTCGCCAGCGACGGCCTGGAAACCGCTGACGGCAAGCCCTTCACCCCGATCATCCCCAGGGAGTTCGAGGAGAAGCACAAGAAGAAGGTCGCGACCAAGAAGGGTCTGGAGACCAAGAAGCGCAAGCTGGAGGCGGAAGCCGAGGTCAAGCGCAAGGAGGACGAGACCAAGGTCGAGGCCGAACGCCGCAAACACGCCGATGAGCTCGCCCGCCGCGAAGGCGAACGCCTGGAACGCGAAGCGATGGAAGCCGAACAGGGCCGCATGCGCAGCGAAAGCGAAGCGATGGTCCAGGTCGAAGCCCAGCGCATCGCCGCCGAAGAAGACATGAAGCGTCGCGAGAACGAGGCCAAACGCATCTCGGCTGAACTCTCGGCCATCCGTCAGGCTTCAGCGGTGGCCAATGCCACCAACGCGACCAATGCCGCCAATGCGGCGGCCGCTGTCAATGCCGCCAACAGTGCTGCCAACAATGCCAACAACGCCGCCAATGCGGCGGCGAATGCCGCCACGACCAATGCCCAGCAGAAGGAGTCCGCACCCGCGGTGACCCTCCAGCCGCAGGCGCTCGCCAGCACGCTCGAAGCGCCCGTCGCTCCGACCTCCGCCCCCGCGGTGGTCGAGGCCCCCAGCATTGCACCGGTCGTCAAAGCGCCGGTCGCCGTACCGGCGGTCAGGGCGCCCATGGCCGAGATCAAGGCGGTCAAAGGCATCGGCTCCAAACTCGCCAGCCTGGCCAAGGCCACGCACGAGAAGGCTGATCACAGTATCAAGGCCGTGCCCAAGCCGGCGGTCGGCGCTGCCGCCGCCCCGACCACCACCTCGATGGAAGGCCTCAGCCCCGAGGACCGTCGCCGCCTGATCCAGGACAACATCCGCAAGAACCTGGCGATGGCCCAGAAGGTGCGCGATGCGAAGCTCCAGGCCCGCAAGAAGCCAGGCTTCACCGCCATCGATCGCAGCAAGACCCCGGCGCCCGCCGGCCGTACCGGCCCCGGCGGCCCGCGCGGCCCAGGTGGCGGCCCGAACCGTGGCGGCCCGCAGTCCGGCGGACGCGGCCCCAAGCGCGATTCGCGCGACCACCGCGCCAACACCGAGCTCGATGCGGACGGCAATCCGCTCAAGAGCCGGCGCCGCCTGCTCTCGACCGAGGAGGTCGATCTCTCCGGCAAGACCGAGTTCTCGGTCGCGCTGCCCTGCACCGTGCGCGAATTCAGCGAGGCCTCGGGCATCAAGTCGTCGTCGGTCATCGCCAAGCTCTTCATGGCCGGCGTGATGGCGAACATCAACTCGGTGATCGAGAAGGATGCCGTCGAACTGCTGGCGATGGAATTCAAGAAGACCGTCACCATCAAGGAAGCCGGCGACATCACCGAGGATGTCGAAGCCGAACACGCGGCCGCGCAGGAGGAGGACAAGCCCGAGGATCTCGTGCCGCGTCCACCGGTGGTGACCATCATGGGTCACGTCGACCACGGCAAGACCAGCCTGCTCGACGCCATCCGTAAAACCCAGATCGCGGCCGGCGAAGCCGGCGGCATCACCCAGCACATCGGTGCCTACACGGTGAGCACGCCCAGCGGCCTGGAAGTCACCTTCATCGATACGCCCGGCCACGAGGCCTTCACCGAGATGCGCGCCCGCGGCTCGCAGATCACCGACGTGGTGGTCATCGTGGTCGCGGCCGACGACGGCGTGATGCCCCAGACCAAGGAGGCGATCAACCACGCCAAGGCGGCCGGCGTCACCATCGTGGTCGCGCTCAACAAGATCGACAAACCCGAAGCCTCGGCCCCAGGCCAACGCGAGAAGGTCATCCGCGAGCTGGCGGAAGCCGGTCTGCAGGCTGAGGAATGGGGCGGTGAGATCGCCGTCGTCGGCACCAGCGCCACCACCGGCGTCGGCATCGACGAACTGCTCGAACGCCTGGTGCTCGAGACCGACGTCCTGGAACTGAAGGCCAACCACTTCGCCAACGCCAGCGGCACGGTCATCGAGGCCCATCGCAGCGAAGGCCAGGGCGTCACCGCCACCTTCCTGGTGCAGCGTGGCTCGCTCGCCATCGGCGACATCGTCGTCGCCGGTGTCGGCTACGGCCGCGTGCGCAGCATGAGCGAATGGACCGGCGAACGCATCAAGCTGGCCGGTCCCAGCCACGCGGTCGAGATCATCGGCTTGAACGACATGCCGCGCGCCGGCGACCGTTTCCAGGTGCTCGACGATCTCAAGCAGGCCGCCGAAGTCGCCGAGGTGCGCATCCAGAAGGTGCGCGAACGCGAACTCGCAGCCAAGCAGAAGACCACCACCGCCTCCTCGATCTTCGGCGACTTGGCCCATGCCAAGAAGAAGGAGATCCGCGTGGTGGTGAAATCCGACGCCGCGGGTTCGATGGAGGTCCTCAACAAGACCATCAACGAGCTGGCGACGGACGAGGTGCGCGTCTCGGTCATCCATTCGGGTGTCGGCGGCATCAACTCCAGCGACATCACCCTGGCCGAGGCCTCCAAGGCCCTGATCGTCGGCTTCAACGTCATCGCCGACAGCAAGGCCCGCGCGCTGGCGGACAGCTACAGCCTGCAGATCTCCAGCTTCACCATCATCTACGAGCTGCTCGACTACCTCAAGTCGTCGATGAGCGGCATGCTCGACCCCGCCACGGTCGAGAAGGTCATCGGCCACGCCGAAGTGCGCCAGACCTTCACCATCACCAAGGTGGGCGTGGTCGCCGGTCTGTTCATCACCGACGGCGTCTGCCGTCGCGATGCCTGGATGCGCATCACCCGCGAGAACACCATCCTGCACACCGGCAAGGTCGGCACGCTCCGGCGCTTCAAGGAAGACGTCAAGGAAGTGCGCGAGAAGTTCGAATGCGGCCTGACGGTCGAGAAGTTCGAAGACATCAAGGTCGGCGACACCATGGAGTTCTTCACCAAGGAGAAGGTCGCGCGCACGTTGTGAGCCGACCCCGGTGTTTTCGTCGCAGGTGACGGCCTCGTCTGCATGAGTGCCGTCGCTGATGGCGCATCATCGGTGGTGTGCAGCGGTGGTGTGCAGCGTACGTCTGACCGAGGGTCCGACCGACGTCTGCTCACTGCCGGTCCGGTCCTTCTGTCCCCCCTTCCGCCCCTGAGACCTTCACATGCCCCAGAAATCCGGTCCCAGCCGCCAGGCCCGCCTCCAATCGCTGCTCCACCGTGAGATCGCCACCTGCATCCAGCAGCATCTGAAGGATCCACGCATCGGTTTCATCACCGTCACCCGGGTGGAGTTGACCGAGGACCTGCACCAGGTGAAGGCGTTCTACACCGTCTTCGGCACGCCCAGCGAACGCCGGCAAGCGGGTCACGCGCTCGAACAGG
>JANPIY010000677.1:0-16501 GCA_031425255.1 Planctomycetota bacterium | reverse complement strand
TGTGGCGCCCCGCCGCCAACGCCAATGGGGTATTGCCCGCGTTCACCGTGCGGGCGAGCGCGGCCTCGCAGTTCAGCGCGACCGCGGTCCAGGTGTCCATCCTCGTCGCCGCTCTCAACGACGCGCCGACCCTCACCACCGTCACGACGCTGACCGGAGCGGGCGGGGTCGCGCTCGGCAACGAGGAGAGCGACCTCATCATCACCTACGCCCTGCTGCAGGCGGCGGCGGACGAGGCCGACATCGATGGCGACACCGTCGACTTCCAGGTCATGGGAGTCAGCAGCGGTACGCTTGCGATCCGTGCCGCTGGTTCGGGGACGGTGGGAACCCCGGCATTGAATCAGCGCTTCAGCAGCGCCCAGGAACTGGTCTGGCGGCCCGCGGACAACGCGAGCGGCAACCTCGCCGCCTTCACCGTCCAGGCGCTCGATGCCACGAATCTGAGCGGCACCTCCATCCAGGTGACCGTCAGCGTCGCGGCCACCAACGATCCGCCGACCCTGACCACCATCACTTCGCTGTCCGGCGGCAACGAGGATACCGACCTCATCATCCGGCGCGGCGACGTCATCAGTCGTGCCAATGAAGACGATGTCGACGGCGACACCGTCGATTTCCTCATCGTGGGTGGCATCACCGGCTCCCTGGGCGTACGGGCGATCAACACCGTGGTCGCCCCCACTGCGGTGGTCGCGGGCGTGACCATCCTCACCGCCGCCAACGAACTGGTGTGGCGTCCGGCGGAGAATGCCAACGGCCTGCTCACGGTCTGCACCCTGGTGGCGCACGCCATCGACGGCGATTCTGCCGTCGTGGTGCCCTTGCAGGCCGAGGTGGCCGTGGCCAACGACGCCATCGTCACCACTCCCGCCACGGTGGCGATCAATTACAGCCTCAGCATCAGCGGGTATGCGCAGATCCTTCCAGATACGGTGGCGGTGGTCGATCCGGACGGCGAGCCGACCCTGCGGGACGGCGGCAATCGCCTGACCATCACCGCCCGGGTGGTGAACCAGATCCAGGGCGAGGACGCCATGGTGGTGCGCAACACGGTCGAGTGCGCACTGGAACAGGACGGCTCCAACTACCGCATTTTGCGGCGGGTTTCTCCGCGTACCGAGATCGCCTATGCCACGTTCTCCAATGGCTTGCTGACCATTACCACCCGCGATGGAGCGGACACCGTGGCGACCGACGGGACGCCGCCGCCCGGGCGCAATGCGATCGTCGCCTGGCTGCTCAAGACCATCGCCTACACCAACCTGGCCGGTCGTTTCGCCAATGAGACCGAGGCGACCCGGAGCGTCGAGATCCAGGTGGTCGAGGGCTGGCCGACCAGCATGCCGGGTGGCCAGACCCCCGCCGTGATCACGGCGCTCATCACCCACCAGCGCTCCAATGAACCGCCCTCCGGCGTGGTCTTCGCTCCCTTGTCGGTTTCCCCTGGCGGCACGGGAGTCATCGAGTTGTCGACCCTGACCGGTGCCGTCCCCGTCGGTGATGACCAGACGCCGAACGATCTGCTGGCGTACACCCTGATCGGCACGCCGCAGAACGGCCGGCTCATCGACCTCACCACCCGTGCCGCCATCACCAGCTTCACCGGCAGCCGGTGGAACTCCACCAACCCACAGCGGGTCAGTGGCATCGGCTACGAGAACACCAACCCCAACGCCAGCGCCGACGGCATCTCCTTCCAGGTCACCGACGCGGGCGGGCTGACCTTCATCGCCAACGTCGCGATCCGCATCACCTTCGGCACCGGCGAGGCACGGATCGTCAGTGATCCGCTGCTCATCATCACGGGCGCGGGTGCGGTCACCCATCGGCTGCAACTGGTCGGCCCGACCGGCAGCGCGGTGACACTCTCGGTCGACGCGTTGCCCGGTTTCCCCGGTCCCGGTGCGGCGGTCGCGATTCCGGCCGACCCCATCACCACCTCGAGCGATGGGAACGCGGTAGCGGATCTGATCATCACCCCGCCCGCGCAGAGCGACTACCTGATCTTCCTGGTGACCTGCACCATCGGCAACAGCACGACCAGACAGCCGTTCATCATCCGGCTGGTCGCGCCCATCGCCTCCGTGAACGGCATCAACTGATATGAGAAAGACCTTCCTGATCGCGGTGTGGTCGCTGATGCTGGCCGGCTGCAGTGGCGGCAGCGGCGACTTCGCCAATGACGCCGGAGTGGCCACGGGTGCGAGCGTGGCGCTCGACCTCGACGGGCGGCGTCTGGTGCCACTCGGCGACCTCGGTGGAACCGGATCGGTCGGGCGCATCGTCTTCCTGCGCGTCGCTGCCACCGCGGCGACCTTGGGCCGACCGCTGGGCGACAACCTGGTCGAGGACCGCGAGCGGCCGCAGACCACGGTGGAACTCGGCGAGCATTTCTTCTCCTCCACCGAACTGACGCAGGCGCAGTGGTTGGCGATGACCGGCGAGGCTCCCTGGGAGGACCTGCTGATCACCGCCGGCGTCGGCCTCGACGCGGCGCGCCTGGTGGGCCCGGAACTGCCCGCCGTCGGCATGACCCGCGCCCAGGTCGAGGAGGTCTGCCGACGCTTCGCCCCCAGCGGCTGGCGCCTGGCGCTGCCGACTCCCGAGCAGTGGGAACACGCCGCGCTCGGCGGCGTCAGCACGCGTTTTTCCTGGGGCGATCTCACCGCCGATTCGTTGGTGGAACGCCATGCCAACGTCTGGTTGCCAGCACCGACCGATCCGGCCACGGCGCTGCGGCCGCGGGCGGTGGGCACCCTGCTGGCGAATGGCTTCGGGCTCCACGACCTGCATGGCAACGTGTGGGAGATGACCGCTGGCGGCGGCCTCTCCAACGTGACCGTCTGCGGTGGCGCCTGGGACCAGCCGGTGCTGCAGGCACGCGCCAGCAACCGCATGCTGGTGCCGGCGGAAACCGGCCTCCCCACGGTCGGCGTCCGCCTCATCCTGGTGCGCGAATGAGCGCACGTTCCGCTCTCCTGCTGCTGACGTTGACGGCGGCGATGCCGGCGGCCGAGATCGTGCGACGCGATCTGCAATTCAGCGTCGGCAGCGCGGCGACGGATTTCGATTACACCATCGCGTCGCCCGGTGGCGGCTTTTCCGGCAGCGATGCCTTCGACACCGGCTGGCAGACCCGGCTCGGCGCGCGTTGGGCCATCATCTCGCCGGGGTGGAGCCTGGCGCCGGTGCTCGGCGGGGACCTGCTGTACACCAGCCGCGCCGGCGGCGGCGGGGGGCTCGATGGGTATGGCCTGGGCGTGACGGCCGGCGTGGCCTGGGCGGTCACCGAACGCTGGTCGGCCGATCTCGAACTGGCGTTGTGCTACGAGCGCGCCGCTCTGAGCCTCGATGGCGCCTCGGCACTCTCGGGGAGTGGCGATCTGTTCGATACCGATCTGCGCCTGCGCATCCTGCGTCAGCTCGACCGGCGCTGGTCGCTCGGCGTCGAACTGGGGCTGCAGCGTGTTACCGGTTCGATCGCCGCGAACGAGCAACGCGATGTGGATCTCGACCTCAGCGGCTGGACCGCCGGGGTGCTGGTCAGTTGGCGGGTCTCCATGCGCCCGGCGGATCTGGAATGAACTCATGAGCCCGACGCCCACCGATCAGCCGGATTGGACCGGCGATGAAGCCACGGTCCCCGCGCGGCCGGTCGTCAAGCCTGTGGCGCCGACGCCCGCCAAGACGGTGGACGTCGACGCTCCCTCACCCGCTGCGGGCACGTCACCGACCGGCGAGGGATGGCGTGGCGATGAACGCACCATCGCGAGCATGCCCGCCGGGAGCGGCCAGCCGGCTGCCGGCGCCCAGCTTCCTGCCAGCGAGGGGTGGCGCGGCGATGAGCGCACGATCGCGAGCATGCCGGTAGCCGGTGGCCGGCCGCCGGCGGACGGTAGCTCGCCACCTGTTTCCAGCGAGGTCTGGCGCGGTGACGAACGCACGATCGCGAGCATGCCGGCGAGCAGCGGCACACCGCCGGCTTCCGGCGGGGCCTGGCGTGGCGACGAGCGCACGATCGCGAGCATGCCGGCCAGCGGCGGCACACCGCCGGCTTCCGGCAACCACCCGCCGGCTTCCGGCGAGGTCTGGCGTGGGGATGAACGCACCATCGCGAGCATGCCCGCCGGTAGCGGCCAGGCGCCTGCCTCCGGCAACCCGCCGCCGGTTTCCGGCGAGGTCTGGCGCGGTGACGAACGCACCATCGCCGGCATGCCCGCCAGCGGCGCCGCGAAGCGTCCCACCGTCAAGGTCCAGGAATGGCGTGGCGACGAGCGCACGGTGCCCGGCCTGATCAAGCCGCGGCCTCGTCCGTCCAAGCCGGATGACGACAGCACCCCGCGCCTGGTGGCCGGCGATGGCGAAGCCACGCCGCGCACCCCGGTGGTTCCGGCTTCGCCTGGCAGCGGCGCGCCGCGCGCCGCCCAGGCGCCCGACGACTGGCATCTGCAGGGCCGCACCGGCGAGCTCAGCGGCCAGTCCTTCGGCGACTACGAGATCGGACGCATCCTGGGCGTGGGCGGCATGGGCATCATCTACCGCGCGCGCCAGCGCAGCCTCAACCGGCGCGTGGCGGTGAAGACGCTTTCCAGCGCCTATTCGCAGGACCCTTTGCAGCGTGCGCGTTTCGAGATCGAGGCGCGCGCCGCCAGCCTGATCCAGTCGCCGCACGTGGTCGCGGTCTATGCCGCCGGCAGCTACAACGACGTCATCTACTTCGTCATGGAGTACGTCGAGGGCAACCATCTCGGCATGGTCATCTCCGAGCGTGCGCGCAGCGGCCGAGGTCTCGAACCGGCGGTCGCCCTCGACTACATCCTGCAGGCCGCGCGTGGCCTCAGCACCGCGGCTGGGCACGGCATCGTCCACCGCGACATCAAACCCTCGAATCTGCTGATCACCCTCGATGGCACGGTCAAGATCGCCGACTTCGGCATCAGCAAGATCGCCGGCGAGAGCAACCTCACCCGCACCGGCACCGCCGTCGGCACGCCGAGCTACGTCAGCCCGGAGCAGGGTCGCGGCGAGAAGACCGATACCCGCAGCGATCTCTACAGCCTGGGCGTGGTGATGTACGAGGCCCTGTCCGGTCAGAAGCCGTTCAGCGGCGACAACGCCGATGCCATCATCTACCAGCACAATTACGCCGAGCCCAAAGCCCTGCGCACCATCGACGCGACCATCCCCGAAACCTACCAGGCGGTGGTGGTGCGCTGCCTGCAGAAAGATCCCGCCCGCCGCTACCAGACCGCCGACGAGTTGATCGCCGATATCGAACGCATCCGCGCCGGCGACGTCTCGGTGACCGCCATGCTGCAGGCGCGTTACGGCACCGGCGCCGAGGACGCCATGCGCCGGCGCCTTGGCGGTCGTCAGCGCTTCCTGGTGCCGATCGCCGCCGGCTTGGTGCTGCTGTCGACCATCGGTGGCGGCTTCTGGTGGTGGTCGTCGCAACGCGAAGCGCGCGAGCAGCAGCGCACCACGGTGGTGCGCCTGCGCGACCAGTTGCGCGCCACCCTCGATATCCCACAGCGGGTGCCGCCCAGCGCCGGCCCCGACCTGCTGGCCATGCAGCGTCTCGCCGGAGCGGACGATCCCGACCTGGTACGCTGGCAGGCCAAGATCGCGCGCGTCGATGTCCTGCACACGCGCCTGTCCCGGCTCGACGCTGCCGAACTTCCCGCGCTGCCGCTGCGCACCGAGGCCGCGGCCGACCTCGTCACCTTGGCCGAGCTGGTCGGTCCGGACAATCCCGAGCAGGTGCGCTGGCGCGCGCGCTTGAATGAGACCACGGCGGAGATCACCCGCCTGCGCCAGCTGCTGACCGAGCTCGACGCCGATCCCGATGCCACCGTCGCGCAGCGCGAACGCCTGTCGCCGGCGCTGGTGCAACTGGTCGCCCTGGTCGGCGAGCAGGACGGCGACGCGGCGCGCTGGCAGCGGCGGCTGGCGGCGCTCGAGTTACGCCTGGGCGAGCTCGCCACCCAGCTCGCGCCGCTGCTGGATGCCAAGCAGATCCACCCCGAGCAGCAGCTGGTGCGTTTCCAGGCCGCGCTCGACGAGCTGCGCCGCCGGCATGGCAGTTCGCCGGCCGGCACCGCCGAGACCCAGGCGCGTGAAGCGATGGCGCAGCAGCGCGCCGCGCTCGCCCGCCTGCGCGATACCCTCGCCCGCCTCGACGAGGTCGAGATCGCCACCGCCTCGACCCTGCGCCGCGCCGAACCCGACCTGCTGGCCTACCGCGCGCGGGTCGCCGCCGACGATGCCCAGCTGATGCGCTGGGAACAGAAGTCCGAATCCGCGCGCCGTCGCATCGCCGAACTCGAAGAGCGTTCGGCGGTGCTCGATCGCGCCCACGAATTGTCGGAGAGCGAGCTGACCGCCGCCGGCACCGCGCTCGACGCACTGCGCCCGTTGCTGGAAACCGAGACGCTGCAGGTCCGCACGCGGGCAGCCGGCCTGCGCACGGCGCAGGCCGCGCTCGAGACCTGGCGCGCCGACCTGTTGCCGCTCGATGCGGCCGAGCCCTTGCCGGTCGCGATATTCGAGCGCGCCCGTACCGCCCTCGATGGGCTCGATCGTCACCTCGCCATCCGCGAAGCGGCCAAGGTGACGGCGGCCCGCCGTCTGCTGGAAGAGGAACGCCGGCTGGTCGACCTGCGCCGGCGCTGCGCGGTGGCCGACGGCGACGTGCCGGTCACCCAGGCCCTGGTCGAGGACCTCCAGCTCTATGGCCGCCTGGTCGGCGAGGACAACGCCGACTTCAAACGTTGGCACCTGCGCGTGGTCGATTACGTCGAGCTGCGGCGCCGCCTGGTAGTGCTCGATCAACCCGCGGAACTGCCCAAGGGGGTCGACAGCGATCTCGACGCCTTCGCCCGCATCGTCGGCGACGATGACCGCACGGTCCTGGGCTGGCGCAGCAAGGTGAAGCGCGTGCGCGAGCTCATCAAGCGGCTGGCCCCGCTCTCGGCGGTCGCGCCCTTGCCGCTCGACGCCGAGGCCGGACTCGCCGAGTTGCGCGCCCTGATCGGTGAATTCGCCGAGGCGCCATCGTGGCACGCCAAGATCCTGCGGGTGCGTAGCCTGAGTGCGGCCTGCAGCGTCGAGCTCGGGCCCGAAGCCGTCCTGCTGGCCGCCGGCGCCAACGAGCGCTTGGCGCAGCTGCAGACCGAGATCGGCGCCACGCCGGAGGTCATCGCCTGGGAGGAACGGGCGCGTCTGCTGGTCGGCCCAGGGCGCCCGCCGTGGGCCTCGGGGTACAGCGTCGACGGGCATGGGCCGCGCGCGGTCTGGCGGTTCGCCGCCGCCGACGGCACCAGCCTGGAACTCGCCTTCCGTCATGTCCCGGCGGGTGCGGGCCCGATCGGCAGCGGCGCCGACGAGGTTGGCCGCGAGAACGACGAGCAGCGCTTCCGCGTCCGTCTGACCCGCGGCCGCTGGATGGCGGAGACCGAGACCACGCAGGCGCTGTGGGCGGCGGTCACC
Organism: Planctomycetota bacterium; assembly: GCA_031425255.1. Classification (GTDB taxonomy): domain Bacteria; phylum Planctomycetota; class UBA11346; order UBA11346; family UBA11346; genus BOG-1363. The sequence goes on along the minus strand of JANPIY010000677.1, from coordinate 9,010 downwards.
GGCCAGTGGCCGGCGAGCGACCGCGATGCCCAGCGCCCGGTCGAACAGGTGACCTGGAACGACGTGCAGGCCTTCCTGACCCGGTTGCGCGCGCAGGCCACCACGGTGCCGCTGCGCCTACCGACCGAGGCGGAATGGGAATACGCCTGCCGCGCCGGCGGCGCCGATGCAGCCTATGCCGCCGGTGACCCCAGCGTGCTCGATCGCCAGGCCTGGTACCGCCCCACCAGCGGCGACCGCAGCCAGCCGGTCGGCCGCCGCGCGCCCAATGCCCTCGGCCTCTATGACCTGCTCGGCAACGTCTGGGAATGGTGCGAGGATCGTTACGGCACCTACCCCAGCAACGAGGTCACCGACCCGCTCGGCACCGAGCGCGACACGCGCGTGGCGCGCGGCGGCGGCTGGGGCGACCGCGCCCGCCTGGTGCGGGCCGCCAACCGCGTCGCCCTCGATCCCGGGGTGCGCAGCGCGAGCCTGGGATTCCGCCTGGTGATCGACGCGACGGAAACCACCCCGCCCTGAAAGAAGAAGGCCGGTCCACACCGCAGAGGACGCAGAGGGCGCAGAGCCGAGGAAACCATATCTCTGCGACCTCTGCGCCCTCTGCGACCTCTGCGGTTTGATATTCCCAGCCTTTTCGCATGGCAGACGCGTGGTGGAGGTATCAGTCCGCACCTCGGGTGCGGCCTCTAGCGCATGGCGCCGAGGGACGGCAGAGTCGGGCATGCCACCAGCGCGCCGCGCCCCAGGTCCCCGTGGCCTGCCATTGAGCGGAAATCTTTGGGATATCGGTGCGGACGTGCTGGGCTTCCTGCTGCGCACCGAAGAGCGGTTCGGCCCGGTCGCCCGCGCCCGTCTTGGTCACCTGACTTACCACCTGATCAGCGACCCGCTACTCGCGGAAGAAGTGCTGTGGCGGCGGGCTGAGCGTTATACCCGCGCCAGCCCGGCGAACCGCAAGCTGGTGGACATCACCGGCACCAGCCTGCTGACCAGCGTCGGGACGCCGTGGCGGACGCGGCGCAAGCTCATCGCCCCGTTCTTCACCCGCGAACAGATGACGGCGCAGGTGCCGGCCATGCGTGACCTCGCCAGCCGTCACCTGCGCGTCTGGGCCGCGGCGCCCGGCGGTCAGGTCGATGCGACCGCCACGCTGGCAGGACTCACCTGCGCCATCGCCGGCCAGGTGCTGTTCGGCGCGCCGGTTGAGGATCCGGCGCTCGGCCGCGCACTGGAGGACATCCTTGCCCACCACTGGCGGCGGCTGCGCGATCCGCTGCAACTCGCTCATCGCCTGCCCACCCGCAGCCGCCGGGCCTTCGATGCCGGCAACCGCATGGTGGCCGGGCTCGTCGCCGGACTCTCCAGCCGGCCAGGAGATGGGACCCTCCTGGGTGCTTTGCAGGCGGCGGCGCAGTCAGCCGGCGCGCCCGTGCAGGTCGCCGATGAACTGGTGACGCTGCTGATCGCCGGTCACGAGACCACCGCCAACGCACTCGGGTGGGCGCTGCATCTGCTCGCCATCCATCCCGCGGAGCAGGAGCTGGTGCGCCGCGAAGCGCAGGCGGCGGCGGAGGCGGCCTGGGCGCAGGTGCGGTTGCCGGTCGCGACGCGGGTGTTCCAAGAGGCGTTGCGCCTGTTCCCGCCGATCTGGCTGATCGAGCGCCAGGCGCTGGCAGCGGACGAAGTCGGCGGCTTCGCCATCCCTGCCGGCGCCAATCTCCTGATCGCGCCCTACGTCATGCACCGCTCAGCGCGTTTCTGGGACGAGCCCGCGCTGTTCCGGCCGCAACGTTTCCGCACGGCCCCGCCCAAGAACGTCTTCATGCCTTTCGGCCTCGGTCCCCACGCCTGCGTCGGCGCCAACCTGGCGATGACGGAAGGGCCGCTGCTGCTCGCGAGCATCGCGCGTTCCTGGCGCTGGCGGCCGGCGGCCCGCGCGGTGGTGGAGCCGAAGCCTGGGTTGACCTTGCGTATGAAGCGGCCGCTGCGCCTGCTGGTGGAGCCGCTATGAGCGTGGTGATCCGTCTCTCGTCGATGACCACGTCCGCGCTCGCCGATCCGGTGCTGGAACTCCCATCCGCGGAGGTGCTCGCCCGGCAGGGGGTGGACGCGCAGGTCTGCGTTCATGGACAGGTGCATGCCAGCCTGTGGTGGCGGGCGGTGCCCGTGCTCGTCGGTGAGCGCCTCGGCGTGATCGGACACTTCCGAGCCGCTGCGGATGCGAATGCCGCCAGCGTGGACGACACGCTCACGGCCGCCTGCGCCACGCTGGCGCAGGCGGGGTGCACGCTCGCCGTCGGGCCGATGGACGGCAACACCTGGCGCTCGTATCGCTTCCTCACCTGGCGCGGCGATGAACCGCGCTTCGCCTTCGAGCCGGATCAGCCGGCGGCATGGCCGCAGTGGTGGCAGGAGGCGGGCTTCAGCGCTTACGAACAGTATTGGTCAGCGCTGGTCACCCGGCTCGATGGCCACGATCCGCGCCTGGATGCGGTGGCGGCGCGCTTGACGCGTGCGGGCGTCACCATCCGTGCGATCGACCTCGCGACCTTCGACCAGGAGCTCACGCGCATCTATGCGGTCTCCGCGATCGCCTTCCGCGACAACGTGCTCTACCTGCCCCTGCCGGAGGCGGAGTTCCTCGCCATGTACCAGCAGGTGCGGCCGCTGCTGCGTCCTGGGTTGTCGTTCCTCGCCGAACGCGCTGGCGCGCCAGTGGGGTTCGTCTTCGCTCTGCCGGATCTCGAACAGGGCAGGCGCGGTGTCGCCGTCGACACCGTGGTGATCAAGACCCTCGCGGTGCTGCCCGGGCGCGATCTCGCCGGCCTGGGCAAGCTGTTGCTCGAGAGCTGCCAGCAGGCGGCCTTGGCCGCGGGCTTCCGCCGTGCGATCCACGCGCTGATGCACGCGGGCAATGCCTCGCGCAATCTCGGCGACGAGGCGGTGGAGATCCGCCGCTACACGCTCTTCGCCCGGCGTCTGCCATGAACCTGGTCGAGCTGGTGCTGGCGCAGGCCCGCGCGCGTCCGCAGTCCCCGGCGATCATCGAGGGCACCCGCACGTTGACCTTCGCTGGACTGGATGCGGGTTCCGCCCGCGCCGCGGCGTTGTTCCGGGCCGTGGGCCTGGTGCCAGGGGATGCGGTGCTGGTGTTCGTACCGATGGGCGTCGAGCTCTACATCCTGCTGGCGGGTCTATGGCGCGCGGGCCTGGTGGCGTTGGTGGTCGATCCTTCGGCCGGGCGCGCGCACCTCGCGCGTAGCGTCGCGCGCCTGCCGCCGAAGGGTTTCGTCGGTACGGCGATGGCGCAGCTCCTACGACTGTCGGTCAGCGAAATGCGGCGCATCCCGCACGCCTGGTCGACCGGCTTCCCGTGGTTCTGCCGTCGCTGGGGCGCCTACGCCCACCTCGCGCCGGACACGCGCGTCGAGTCGTTGCCCGACGACCATCCGGCGCTGGTGACCTTCACCTCGGGTTCCACCGGCGAGCCCAAGGGTGCGGTGCGCAGCCATGGTTTCCTGCGCGCGCAGCACGCGGCGGTCGCGCATAGCCTGGATCACCGGGCGGGTGCCATGGACCTCTCGACGCTGCCGATCTTCGCCCTCGCCAACCTCGCTTCGGGACAGGCGGTGCTGATCCCGGATGCCGATGTGCGGCATCCGGGGAGGATCGTTCCTGGGCCGGTGCTGGCGCAGATCGCCCGCCACCGTCCGCGCAGCGCGGTGGCCTCGCCGGCGTTCTTCGAGCGCCTCGCCGACGGCTGCGAGGCCGGCGCGGGCAGCATCGCGGCGCTGCAGGCGATCTTCACTGGCGGCGCGCCGGTCTTCCCGCAGCTGCTGGAGCGCCTGCAGGCGCTGGCGCCGCAGGCGCGCGTGGTGGCGGTCTACGGCTCGACCGAGGCCGAACCGATCGCCGAGATCGACTATCGCGACATGGACGGCAGCGATCTCGCGGCGCAGCGCGCCGGCAAGGGCCTGCTCGCGGGCGCGGTCGTGTCGGGCATCGACCTGCGCATCCTCGATGGCCGCTGGGGCACGCCGTTGCCGGCGATGACCGGCGAGGAGCTGGCGGCCTTGGCCTCGCCGAGCGGCTGCGCCGGCGAGATCGTCGTCGCGGGCGGGCATGTGCTCGGCGGTTACCTCGGTGGCGTCGGCGACGCGGACAGCAAGTTCCAGGTCGATGGCCGGATCTGGCACCGCACCGGCGACGCGGGCTACCTGGACGAGCGCGGCCGCCTCTGGCTGCTCGGCCGCTGCGGCGCGCGCATCAGTGACAGCCGCGGCACGCTCTACCCCTTCGCCGTGGAGACCGCCGCCCGCACCGTGACCGGCATCCGCCGCGCCGCGCTGGTGGGCCAGGACGGACGACGCATCCTGGCCTTCGAGTTCGACCGCCCGGCGGCAGCCGACGACCTGCGCGTGGCGTTGGCCTGGGCGCACATCGATCGTTTCGTCGCCATGCCCATCCCGCTCGATCGCCGGCACAACGCCAAGGTCGACTACCCCGCCCTCAGCGCGGCCTTGAGGACCATCGATGGCCAATGACCACCATTCCCTGCGCCGCCTGGCGGCAGGCCTCAGCGCGGACCACACCATCGACGAGCTGAATGCCCGCTTGATGGCCAAGCCCGGCGCGCGGCGCGAGAACCTCGGTGGCGGCATGGCGACGCCGGAGGCGGTGGCGAAGCGCTGGGCCGCCATCGGTCGCCCGTCAGGGGTGCTGGCCGACGCGCACGACCCTGGGGTGTTCGCCGCCAACTGCGAGCACTACATCGGCACGGTGAAGGTGCCCGTTGGGCTGGCCGGACCGCTGCGCGTCAACGGCCTACACGCGCAGGGGGATTACTGGCTGCCATTGGCTACACACGAGGCCGCGCTGGTGGCGAGCTACCACCGCGGCGCGCAGCTCATCAGCGAGGCGGGGGGCTGTGCAGCGCTGCTGCTGGCGGAAGGCGTCACCCGTTCCCCTGGGTTCGCCTTCGCCAGCGTCGCCGAAGCCGGGCGTTTCCTGCTGTGGGCGCTGCAGGAGCAGGAGCGTTTCCGCGCCGTGGCCAGCACCACCACGCGGCACGGCAAGCTGGAAGGTCTGCGCGTGATGGTCGAGGGCAACCACGTCTACCTGCTGTTCGACTACTCCACCGGTGACGCCGCCGGGCAGAACATGGTCACCATCGCGACGCAGGCGGTGTGCGATGACATCATTGCGCGCTCGCCGGTGAAACCCGCCTACTGGTTCGTCGAGGCCAACGCCTCGGGCGACAAGAAGGCCTCGGCCCAGTCCTTCGCCAGCGTGCGTGGCAAGAAGGTCTCGGCCGAGGTGGTGCTGCCCGCCGAACTGGTGAAGCGCCGCCTGCACACCACCGCGCGGGCGATGGTCGACTACTGGCGCATGTCGGCGATCGGCGGCGTGCTGACCGGCACCATCGGCATCCAGGGCCACTACGCCAACGGCCTTGCGGCGCTGTTCATCGCCTGCGGCCAGGACGCCGCCTGCGTGTCGGAGGCGGCGATGGGCGTGACGCGTTTCGAGGAGCGCGACGATGGCTCGCTCTACGCCACGGTGACCCTGCCCAACCTCATCGTCGGCACGGTGGGTGGCGGCACCGGCCTGCCCAGCCAGCGCGCCTGTCTGGAACTGATGGGGCTGTCCGGCAGCGGGCACGCGCGCGCCTTCGCCGAGGTCTGCGCCGGCACCGCGCTGGGCGGCGAACTGTCGATCATCGGTGCGCTCGCCAGCGGTCAGTTCACCCGTGCGCACCAGCGCCTGGCGCGTGAACGTCAGGCCAGCCACACGCCCACGCCGGACGGGTTGGCGCCGGTGCCTTTCCGCGTTCCGCTAGCGACTCCGCCCTCGCTGCCGCCGTCCGATGGATGATCCGCGCGGTTGGCGTCGGTGGTGGGTCTACCAGCGCGAGCGCTTTCCGCTGCTCGCGCACGGACCGCTGATCCTCGCCTTCAGCTTCTGCGCGGTGGCTTTCTCGGCGCACCTGCGCGGCGCCGGCTGGCCATCGCCTGGCGCAGTGATGGTCGCCTTCCTCAGCAGCCTGCTGTTCTTCCTGCAATTGCGCATCGCCGACGAGTTCAAGGACCTCGCCGAAGACACCCGCTGGCGGCCCTACCGCCCGGTGCCGCGTGGACTGGTGACGCTGCGTGAGCTGGGCTGGATCTTCGTGGGTGCGGCAACCATCCAGCTCGCTCTGGCGCTGTGGTGGTCGCCGACGCAGGTGCTGGTGCTGGCGGTGGCCTGGGCCTACCTCGCTGCGATGTCGGTGGAGTTCGGCTGCCGCGCCTGGCTCAAGCGCCATCCCATCATCTATCTGTGGTCGCACATGCTGATCATGCCGCTGGTCGATCTCTACGCGACGGCGTGCGACTGGGTGCCGGCGGGTGGCGTGCCGCCGAACGGTCTGCTGTGGTTCCTCGCCGCCAGTTTCGCCAACGGCGTGGTGATCGAACTCGGACGCAAGATCCGCAGCCCGGCCGACGAGGAGCGGGGTGTCGAGACCTACAGCGCATTGTGGGGGCCGGTGCGCGCGGTCGGCATCTGGTGGGGCATGGTGCTGGTCACCGCGACGTTCGCGACGCTCGCCGCCCACGATGCACGAGCGTCAGTGCCGGTCGGTGTGACGCTCGCCGCAGGGGTGATCCTCGCTGGCCTGCTGGCGCTGTGGTTTGGTCGTCGTCGTCAGCCGCGCGATGGGAAACGCATCGAGCTCGCCGCCGGGCTGTGGACGCTTTTGTTGTACGGATCGCTGGGCCTCATCCCGCCGCTGGTGGAGCATCTTCATGGTTGAGACGTGGATCCTCCATCCGGCCAGCACGGCGCCCGACGCCGCGTTTGGCGGCAAAGCGGCGGCCTTGCGTGCCCTCGCGCTGCATGGCCTGCCGATCCCCACCTGGTTCGCCATCGCCCCAGAGGCCTGGGAGGCGGCGCGCACCTCGGCACCCGATGAGCGGGGCGTGGTCGCCGCGCCAGCGCAGGCGCAGGCCTGGATCGCCGAGGCCCAGCGCATCGCCGGTGTCGATGGTCTGTTGGCGGTGCGCTCCTCCGCCAGCGATGAGGACGGCGGCGAGCACAGCTTCGCCGGCCAGCTCGACTCCTTCCTGGCGGTGCCTCCGGCGGACGTTCCCGAGAAGGTCGCACTGGTATGGCGTTCCGCCTTCAGCGAGCGCATCCAGGCCTACCGCGCCACGCGTGGTCTCGGCGCGGCCCGCCCACCGGCGGTGCTGGTGCAGCGGCTGGTGCCGGCGGACACCGCCGGCGTGGCGTTTTCTGCCGATCCGGTCAGCGGACGCTGGGGCGTGGCACTGGTCTCGGCGGTGGTCGGCCTGGGCACGCGTCTGGTGGGTGGCGAAGGCGACGCCGATACCTGGCGGGTCACGCGTGACGGCACCATCAGCGAGCGCACCGTCGTCGCCAAGTCACATGCCCATCGTCCGTGCCCGGGCACCGGCGAAGGCGTGGTCGACGCGGTCGTCGCGGAACCGCAGGCGCCGGCGCTCAGCGATGCGCAGGTGCTGGCGGTGGCGGCGCTGGCGCGCCGCTGTGCTGCCGCCAAGGGCCGACCGCAGGACATCGAGTGGGCCTTCCACGGCGGCGAGCTGTTCCTGCTGCAATCGCGGCCGATCACCACGCTGAGCACGCTTCCAGATCCCGACGGCCGGCCGGCGCTGTGGGACAACAGCAACATCGCCGAGAGCTACGGCGGGGTGACCACGCCGCTCACCTACAGCTTCGCGCGGCGCGCTTACGAAGAGGTCTATCGCCAGTTCTGCCGCCTGATGGGCGTGCGCGCCAATGCCCTCGAGGCGCATGCCGAGACCTTCCGGGCGATGATCGGCTGCGTGCGCGGGCGGGTCTACTACGACCTGCTGAACTGGTACCGTGTGCTGGCGCTGCTGCCTGGGTTCCAGGCCAACCGCGGTTTCATGGAACAGATGATGGGGGTGAAGGAGGGCCTGCCGCCGGAACTGGCCGGGGAGTTCGCCACCCCCGGTCGCTGGGAACGCTGGCGTGATGGCGTGCGCCTGTTCGGCAGCCTGGCCGGCCTGGTGCGCAACCACCTGACCATGGATCGCCAGATCCGCGCCTTCTATGGCCGCCTCGCCGAAGCCATGGCGGCGCCCGCCGTGGCCTTGGAACAACAGCGCCCCGATGAGCTGGTGACTTCCTACCGGGTGCTCGAACGCCGGCTGCTGACGCGCTGGGATGCGCCGCTGACCAACGACTTCTTCGCCATGATCTTCTATGGCGTGCTGCGCAAGCTCTGCGAACGCTGGTGCAGCGACGCCGACGGGACGCTGCAGAACGATCTGGTCGGAGGCGAGGGCGGGGTGGTCAGCGCCGAGCCGGCGGTCCGCGTGCGGGCCCTGGCGGCGCTGGTGCGCGCGGATGCGGGCTTCGCCGAGCAGTTGCGCAGTGCGAACCTTGCCACCGTCCTCACCGACGCGCGCGCACGCCCGGCGTTCTGGCAGGGCTATCAGGATTACCTCACCCGTTTCGGCGACCGCTGCCTTGAAGAACTGAAGATCGAAAGTGCGACGTTGGAAGATGATCCGCTGCCGCTGTTGCGCGCCGTCGGTCATTTCGCCGCGCGCGCGGAGCAGGCCCCCGCTGATCACGCGGCGCAGGCACGTGCCGCGGCCGAGCGCGCGGTCAGCAGTCGCCTCGGTTGGCGGCCATGGCGTCGCCTGCTGTTCGGCTGGGTCCTGCGCAACGCGCGGGCACGGGTGCGCAACCGCGAGAATCTGCGTTTCGAACGCACACGTCTGTTCGGTCGCGTGCGGCGCATCGTCATGGAACTCGGTCATCGCCTGCACGCCGTGGGTGCGCTCGGCGCGGCGCGCGACGTCTTCAACCTCGAACTGGAAGAACTGCTCGGCTTCGTCACCGGCACCGCCACCTGCCATGACCTGCGCGCCTTGGCCAAGGCGCGGGGCGAGGCCTATGAGCGCTACCGCAGCGAGCCGGCACCGGCGGACCGCTTCCCGACCCGGGGCTGGGTCGG
>JANPIY010000676.1:0-4350 GCA_031425255.1 Planctomycetota bacterium | reverse complement strand
GTGGTCGCCTGCAACGCCGAGAACAACATCCCGGTGGTCGGCCGCGAAGAGGTCCGGCGCGGGCGCGAGATGCACTGGCTGCGCATCGACCGCTACTATTCCTCCGAGCAGGACGACAGCGACATGCTCGATGTCGAGGTCATCCAGCAGCCGGTGCATCTCGCGCCCGCGCCGGACCTCTTCGCGGCCGACCACCGGGATGTTGTTCTCGGCGTTGCAGGCGACCACGCAGGCGTTGCAGCCGAAACACGAGCCCAGGTCGACGCTCATGCCCCACTTGTGGCCAGGGTAATCGTGCGTCGTGCCGAACACGCTCAGGCGGCCGTGGTCCTTGCCGTCGGTGCCCTTCTCCCACAGCCCGCGATGCGCCCGGCGCTGGCGCGCACCGGGGTCTTCACGGTGCAGGTCGAGCACGTCGTCGATGGCGATGTCACGCCCGTGCATGCGGTTGTGGCCCTGCACATTGGCCAGCACGTGGCTGGTACCGGTGCTGCTGATGGTGGCGACGCCGCCGGCCAGCAGGCCTTTGACGTCGACGCTGAAATTCGGTTCCAGGCCGGCGTTGGCGATCTCGCCGGCACAGTCGCGCGCCCGGCCCCAGCCGCTGAAGGTCTGCAGGGTTCCCGGATGCTGGCCCTCCTGGAGGTGCACCGGCAACTTCACCGAGGTCGCACCCAGCGTGAGCTCGACCACCTCGTTGGGCGCCAGACCCAGGCGCACGGCGTCGCTGAAGGCCATCGCCAGGTAGTTGTCCCAGGTCACCTTGGAGACCGGATCCGGCAGTTCCTGCAGCCACGCGTTGTTGAGCCAGGTACCGTCGCCCATGATGCGCGACGGGCTGATCACCAGTTGCAGTTCACCCTCCGCCACCGGCGTCGGCAGGGTGACATCGGCGGGCATGGTCAGCGCGGTCAGCGCGCTGGGCGCCACCGTCAGCACCAGCACACCACGGCTGAGCGCACCATTCCAGAAGGCGCGGTCATCGGCCGCGACCTTGGCCAGGGGCTTGACCGTACCCAGCCACACGCGCTGGACGAAACGCTGCCAGCTCTGCACGCCATGGCTGGCGGCCAGCCACAGCGGCTTGCCACTGGCGACCGCCACCGGTGCGGGTTTCTTGGCGTCGACAGCGATCTGCTCGGCGCTCGGCTTGGCCTGCACCATCTCCGTCGCGGTCACACCGGCGGCGACGGCGAAGGCCAGCAGGCTCTCTTCCTTGGCCCGCGCATCCCACAGCGGCGCGATGCACGGCTGCTGCAGGCTGTAGATCCCTGGGCGCGGCTCGGCGTCGCCCCAGCTTTCGAGATCATGGAGCGTCGGCGCGACGAAGTGCGCCAGGCGCGCGGTCTCGGTCAGACGGTCGGCCAGCACCACCACGGTCTTGACCCGGGCGAGCTGCTCGGCCGCACCTGGGAGATCGAACACCGGGTTCACGCCACTGATGATCAGCGTGCCGAGCTGGCCCTGCGCCGCTGCCGCCAGCACCGCCGAAGCGGGGGCCGCGTTGGCGTCGATGGCGGAAGCCGAGGCCGCGCCCACCACGGTGACGCCCTCGTTGCCGAGCAGGACGTTGAGCGCATGCACCGCCGACAGCAGCAGGGCGCTGTTCGCGCGGCTGGTGCCGTGCGGGCTGGCATAGACCAAGCTGTTGCGGCCGGCCTGCTTCAGCGCCAGCAGGCGCTGGGCGGTGAACTCGACGGCGTCCTGCCCGGCGATCGGCTTGAGGCCGAGGGCGGTGCCGATGGTCTTGCCCGCGCGCAGCTGCTCCAACGACGCGGCGATGCTGGCGGGAATCTGCTGGGCGGTGGCCTTGGCCACCATGCCGGCGAGGGCCCAGGCGACGTGGACGAGACGGTCGGGCGCCATGCGTACGCGCACGTCGGCGACGCCACCGGTCTGGCTGAGGGCCGCTTCGAAGGTGATGACCTGGCCGAGATCGGCGTCCTTGCCGGTGCCGCGCAGGCGACGGAAGTCGCCGAAGGCGACCTGTTCCGCCAGACCGATGTCGGCCAGGTAATCGCCGCCGAGGGTGACCAGCAGGGCGGCCTGGTCGATGTTGCGCACCAACGGGCCACGGCCGTGGGCGAAGGCGAGGTCGGCACGGGTATCGTGGACGCCATGCAGCACCTGGCCGCCGAAGGCCTTGCTGAAGCTCTCGATCAGGGCGTGATTGGCCGGGCCGTCGATCGGGCCGGTGATGAGGCCGATGCGGCCGCCGCCCTTGAGCGCGGCGCCCACCGCGGCATCGAGCTTGTCCCACGAGATCTGGGTGAAGCCCTGTTCGCTGCGCTGCTTCGGACCATCCTGCAGGCGGTCGGGGTCGTAGAGGTTGAGCAGCGCCGCCTGGGTGCGCACATCGGCCGACCCGCGCGTCAGCGGATGATCGGGATTGCCCTCGATCTTGATCGGTCGCCCGTCGTAGGTCTTGACCATCACTGCGACCGGTCGCCCGGCATCGCGCAGGGTCGAGCTGAAATACACCGCTTTACCCAACGTCACGCCTTCCGGCTGGTGGGCGTAGGGCACGATGGTGTCGGGATGTTTCTTGTAGCAGCCGGCGAGGGCGAACACCGCCGCCGCGCCGGTGAGCTGCATGAAACCACGACGGTTCACCGCCGGCAGGCTGGAGGTCAGCTCACGCCGCAATTCGGCGACCGCCGCATCGTCGTTGCCCTCGCTCTGGCAGCTCACGTTGCTGTGACCGTGCGCCTGGCGCAGACCGGCGATGGCGCGCGCGACCTCGGGACCGAATTCATCCTGCGTTCCAGCCGACAGGGCGAGAGCGGTGGAGGCACGTTCCTCCTGCGCACGCCAGACGCGACGAGGCGCGGCAGGCATGGACGAGGGGCTCGGCAGCGACGGGGAATCGGTCATGGGTCGGGGTTCCAGGGCAGCGCGCGGGGCGCGACTCTCACTGATGGCAGGTGCTGCAATGCGTCGGGGCGTTCATGAAGGTCTTGGAGAAGTCCTCGAAATCGAGCGTGCCATCGTTCTGGCGGTACAGCTCGTGGTAGACCTGCTGGTGGGTGGCCGGCAGATCGGCGATGCGCCAGCGCGGCAGACCCTGGTTCTCCTGGGCCCGCAATTGCTCGATGAACTTGCGATGGGTCGAGGCCCGGGCGTCGGCGACGGCACCCGGATCGCTCACCGCGTGTGCGCTAGCGGCATGGCCATCGCCGGCCACCGGGGTGGCTGGAGCGGCGACTGGAGCGGGCGCACCCTTCACCTCACGTTCGTTGAAGTGCACCAGGGGATCCTGCGGCGTGCGCTTGGCATCGCGGACCACGTCGTAGTTGGCGGTGCCGACGGTGAAGGTCGGTGACTGGCCGTCGAAATCGAGGCCACCGACGTAGTTCGACTTGCGATGGCAATCCAGGCACCAGCCCATCGACAGGGTGTGCTGCTGACGGACCACCGCCATGCTCTCGACCTGGCCGTGGCAGGTCTGGCAGGCGACGCCCGCCTTCACGTGCCACTGATGGCTGAAATACACGTGGTCGGGCAGCTTGTGCACGCGGTTCCAATGCACCACGCCGCCATCATGGATGACGCCATCCGCTCCATTGTACGAGCCCTGATCGGCGATGGCCAGCAGCTTGGTGATCTCGGCGCTCTTGTTCTGCACACCACCCTTGTCGGGACCATGGCAACCCAGGCACACCGACATCGGCGGCACGCCGGCATGTTTGCCGCGTTCGGCGTTGAAGTGGCAGTACGCGCAATCCATCTTCATGTCGCCGGCATGGAGCTGGTGGCTGAAGGCGATCGGCTGCAAAGGGGCGTAGCCGCGGTCGTCGAAGGCACCGCGGAACCACACCAGGAACCACACCGCACCGATGACCAGCAGCAGCGCCAGGATCCAGAAGCGCTTCAGCAGCCACAGCGGGAATTCCGGACCCTGGAGAGCCTCTTTGGCAACCATGGCATCCGGCGGATGAGAATCGGACACGAGCAGCTCCCGCCAGCTTTTGCCGGCCTGCGTTGGGGAGGGCGGAGACTAGTTATGCAGCTTGCTGATACAAGTCGTCTAGTTGATGAACAATTTGCTATACCAGCGATGAATGGATGGCTGCCATTCGCGGTTTATTGCAATCCATTCGCAGATGTGGTGAGACCCGAACGATACCTTTGCAACAGGTCCGCTACCAGGTCCGGTCCTAGGGGCGCTTCCAGACCAGCACGTCGCGCGAGGTCGTTGACGGTATCGGCGATACGTGCCAGCAGACGGGGGACCTCGTCGAGGCCTTCGTCCATGGCATCGGTGCGGCAGGGCCTGGCGGAATGCACTTCGAGCTCCCAGCCGCACTTCAGCAGTTGCAGCTTGCGCGGCTTGCCGTGGGCTAGGGCGTC
>JANPIY010000675.1:0-1627 GCA_031425255.1 Planctomycetota bacterium | reverse complement strand
CGGCGCTGCGGCCGAAGGCCTCGACCGCGACGCGGCGCAGGCCGGCGTGCTCATGGCGCAGCAGGGGCATCAGGGCCGCGGTGGCCTGCGCGTCCTGCCACAAGGCAGCCACCTGGCAGGCGACCTCCAACACTCCGGTGTCGCGATCGCTGAGGCCACCGCGGCTGGCGGCGCGCGCGACCGCGTCGTCGATGCGCGCCAAGGTCCACAGGACCGTCCGTCTGGTCATGGCATCGGCGGTGCCGAACGACGCTGACAATGCTGGCACGGCGGACGCACCCTGCTTGCCCAGCAGGTGCTGGGCGCGGTTGCGCACGGCCGGGCGTGGATCTGCCAAGCGCGCAGCGAGGATCGCCGCCTCCGTCGTCGACCAGTCAAGGTCGAGCCCGCGGGGATCCTTCAGGGTCACGGCGGCACTGCGTCGGATGCGATAGACCGCACCGAGCACGTCCGGCTTCGCCAGCTGCGACGTCGGGCAGCAGATCTTGTACCAGGCGCCGGTGTCGGCGATCAGCAGGCTGCCGTCGGCGTCCTCAATCACGTCGGTGGGATGGAAGTCGACGCTGGCCGACCACAGCAGATCGCGGTCGCGGATGGTGACGGTCGAGCCCTGGTCGCTCAGCCGGTGATGGCTGACCTTGTGCAGGTTGAACTGGCAGACCATCAGGTGGTCGAAGGACTCCTCGCCGGGCACGCGCGATTCCAAAACCGTCAGACCACACGGTGCCCCGGCGCCGACGTGCGTCAGCACCGGCATCAGATCACCCGTGCGTCGATGGCCGCGCACCACGTCGTGGTCCTTGCCCCACACGCCGCCATGCACGGCGTGGATCAGGCCGTCCCGGCGTCCGGCTTCCGGGTGCTGGAAGAACGTGCTGGTGAAGATGCGCTGGCCGCGACTGGTCTGCACCACGTCCACCGGATTATCCATGCCGCCGGTCATCACCGGTTCGAAGCGGCTGCCATCAGGACGACAGCGGAAGATGTGCGCAGCCCGGCTGCGCCACGGCTGGCCAGCGACCGTGTGCTGCTGCTCATCGAAAGCGCCTTTGCACCAATACACCATGCCGTCGGCACCCAGGTACGGCCCATGCAGATCGTTGGCGCAGCCGGTCAGGGTCTTGCCGTCGTACCAGATCTCGCGCCGCTCGGCGACGCCGTCGCCATCAGCATCGGTCAGCTTGGTGATGGTCGGTGTGGTGCCGACATACAGTGATCCATCCAGCCACAGACAGCCTTCGGGAAAGGTCAGACCGTCGGCGAACACGGTGGAGCGGTCGTAGCGGCCATCGCCATCGTCATCGATGAGGCGCAGCACGCGGTTCCCGAGGTCCTTCAAGACCTCCTTGCCATGTGGGCTCTTGCCGGAGGAGTCGGTGACGTAGAGCGCGCCACGTTCATCCAAGGCCATGGCGATCGGTCGCTGGACCAGCGGCGGTCCGGCGACCAGTTCGACGGAGTACCCTTCGGCGACTCCGAGCACGGGGAGCGTGTGCTCGCCGGCAGTGAGGGCGCTGCCAGCCAGCAGGAGGGCGGTCAGTGAGCGGATCATGATACGCATGCGTGGGCTTTCCCGTGTTGGTGCTGCCCCGAGGGCTTTGATTATCTCACCGCCAGAGGGCGGTGA
>JANPIY010000674.1:0-12598 GCA_031425255.1 Planctomycetota bacterium | reverse complement strand
CTCGATGTCGCGTCGCAGGTCACCGCGCCCGTGGCCAGGGAGCCGATGGTGGTCCCCCCCAAACCCGGAGCGACCTTGCCGCCGGCGCTCAGGGTCACCGTGCCGGCCACCGTCCCGTTCCCGCCCAGAGTCCGGCCACTGGCCACTGTCACTGCGCTGGCCGCGGCGGTCGAGCCGCTGACCAGCAGCGTGCCGGCATTCACCAGGGTGGGGCCAGTATAGTCGTTGCCACCATTGCTGAGCGTCACCGTCAGTGGGCTGGCGCTGACTGGGGTAAGCGTCACGCCAGCGGGTCCAGTGATCCGACCCGAGACGGTGATACCGCCGGTTCCTGAATTGATGCAGAAGGTCAACGGGGCGAGGTTGGCGGTAATGGTCCCAGAGAGGACGAGTCCGGCGACGTCACAGCGGATACCCGGCCGATCGGTACCCAGAGCGGTGTTCCAGATGATGTCGTTGACGATGGTCTGATTCGCAGAGCTGAAATAGATACCCGCCCGGCTGGCGGCGTTCTGTCCAATGGTGATGGCACCACGACCGAAGGGACCGCTGGTGATGCTCCCTGGTGATCCCGTGGTGGTCAGCGCGCTGCCCACCACTAGGCGGGTGCCGCCGGTCGCATTATGGAGCAGGGTCAGGCCGCCCGAGAAGGTATTCGCGCTGCTGCCGGTGAAGAGCATGTTATTGCTATTGCTGTTGGCCATCGCGACCGCGATCTGCCGCGATGAACCATCCTTGATCAAGCATGCGATGGTGGTGGCGTGGGCCGAAACCGTGAACGTCGTAGTTCCGGCCACCGCGGTGTTGTCGATGATAGTGGCACCAGCCACACTCGACGTGATGTTGGTGACCGTCGTATCGAAGCCATTGAGGTCGAGGACCGCGGTGCCCGCGAGAGCGATGGGGCTGCTGCCTGGCAACCCGCCGCTCGCGCCGATGCGCAGCGTACCAGCGTTCATGGAGGTCGTACCGCCATAACTGTTCGCAGCCGCGAGGGTCAGCATGTTGCTACCGCTCTTGCCGAGGCCGCCGGCGCCACTGATCACACCGCTGAGCGTGATATCGCCGCTGCTGGTATCGACCGTGCGCGTCGCCGCGATCACCAGTGCCAGGGTGATGTCCTGCGCCGCGGCGCTCTGATTGGTGATGGCACCGCCCAGTGTGATGCGACTACCGCTGAGGGTGAAGGCGCCGGCGGTCGCATCAAAGGTGATGGCAGCGAAAGCGGTGTCGGCGCCGAAGTCGTTGTTCGGAGTCAGCCGGACCGATCCCGAGAACACCACGGTGTCACCCGCTACCGGCGCGATGTCGCCAACCCAGTTCGCTGCCGTGGTCCAGTTGTTGTCACCTGGTCCGGTACTGCCGCCGTCCCAGGTCGCCGTGGCCGCGGATACCACGGTCACCAGTCCCATGCAGAAGGACACGCCCACCCAACGGGCCCATGAATGGGCGCGCGATCGTGAGAGAGAGCCGCTGGGATCAGGGAAGCGAACCGACGACATCACATGAGCGCATCCAACCGGTTGAGTGGGTGAACCGTTAGGTATTCCGCTTCAACCCTACCCCACCATTGGTCTCTGAGCCGGAGAAAAAAATCACAACCCTGCCCGAAGCGGTGAAAGGGATGCCGGAGCGGGCGCAGCCATGTACCTCACCGCCACGAGATCGATGCAATCGTTGCGCATCCGTGAAATGAGCCCAGCGCGACTGACCAACAGTGCGTGGGCACACTCATAGGCCGTAACAGGGTGCGGTCGCTGAAGGATCCGCACGAGCAACTGTTCTGGTCGGTCGGATTCGGTTTTCCCATCACGCCTCACATGCTGGCCAAGTGCACCTATACGGGTTCCTATGCCCTCACGGAAGTCGGGCAGGGTTTCGAGAGCGGAGCGCTGGGCCTGGGCTACCTGTGGTGAGCAGATGTCAGCCGCGGAATCTCCGCGGGCTGATGCCAACCTGTTCCTTGAACACGCGTGAAAAATACGCCGCATCCGCGTAGCCGACGGTGCGGGCGATCGCGGTGACGTCGGCATGTGGCTGACTCAGCAGATGTTTCGCTTGCTCGATGCGTGCGGTGGTCAGGTAGCGTAACGGTGGCACCCCATAGGTCGCGGTGAACACGCGGCAGCAGTGCTCATAGCTGCGATCGAGATCCACCAGCAGATCGGGCAATGCGCGTGGATCGCTCAGATTGCGATCGAGACGATCCTTCACCGCGTGGGCGAGGTCGTGCGTCGCGGGTGCCAGCGTCGCGTCCGCATCACCAAGCAGTCGTACCAGCAATTCGAGCATGGTGCCACGGCAGGCGAGGCGTTCGTCGATCCGCCGCGTACTCCAGCGGCGAAAGAAGGTGTCGATCAAATCATCGACCGCACGGCGCAGGCGCACTGGGCCATGCACTACCCCGGTCGGTGCCCAGCGTGGTGCGCGCCGTACCAACGATGGTTCCGGTCGTTCGGGCGGCACGGTGCAGACCGGTGTTGGCGGCGCATCGCTGGCCAACCAATCGAAGTGGATGCAGGCGCGCAAGGTCGGCGCATCACCCACCAACGTCAGGTGCGGTGTATCCGGAGGGATGATCAGGAACGTTCCTGCGGGACAGAGGTAGGTCGTCCCTGGAGCCGGGGTCACCAATGCTGCCGCACCGGGACCGGAAACCGAATGCCAGCGTGGCCGATCCGGGGCATCACGTGGCAGTGGCCCGGCATCGCGCGGCGTCGTATCGGCAACGCTTACCCGGCATTCGCCCTGCTGGAACACCACCAATTCATGATCGTAGAGCAGCCGCCACGGCTCGACCGTCCCGGCCGGCCAACGTCCGCGCCCGGCGATCGCCAGTGAGGGGGCTACGCGGGCGAGCCAGCTATTGGCGGAAGTGCTGGAGGGGTTCATTGGCATCAAAAATATCCAAGTTGGATCAGAATCAGTGGCTTGCGGTAACAAAGATACAATCAATAGAATGCGCGCTGGCGTAAAGCATGCACGATCAGGCCGGTTGTGGTGGTCGACGGTTCAGAATCAAGAACACGCCAACGGAGTTTCCATGCGTTTCGCCTTGCCCATGCTGCTCATCGCCCTGTTCGCCCGCGTTGAGGCCGCCAGCGTGCCGCTTTTCGACGCCACCACGCTCACCGGTTGGCAAGGCGACACCACGGTGTGGCGGGTGCAGGACGGTGGGATCGTCGGTGGCTCGCTGAGTGGTAATCCGCGCAACGCCTTTCTCGCCACCACCAAGACGTACCGCAATGTCGTCCTCAGCCTGGAATACCGTCTGGTCGGCACGGAAGGATTCATCAACGACGGCGTGATCGCAGATAAAGTGCATCCGTGGTTTAAAGAGTACCCACCACAGGTTCAGTTAAGAGACCGCGACATCACTTGGCAGGCTTCAAGCGCATTCAAGTGGCCGCGGGGTCAACCAAAGAAGTTCCATTCCGATCGAGATTTCCCGCCTGAGCTTTTGGGACGAGCATACGCACGCGTTCTGCGCCGAACCTGGAACGTACGAAGTTCGAGTCGGCGAAAGCTCGGCGGACTTGCCGGTCAGCACATGTTTTATTTTTCAACCGTGATCAGGATCAGACTCGCCACCCCGCAAGAGCGTGACTGTGTTTGAAACTGGATCGCCTAGCGTGACGCGCGGTGACGTCACCTCGCACCCCACGTCAGGGCCTCATTGCTGTCGGACCGTCCTCGTACCACCAACCCCACAAGGAGTCGCTCATGTCACGGTATACCATCGTCGCGGATGCAGTTATCGGCCTAGTCATGGTTCTGGCCCTTTGCTCATGCAAAGATCAAACACCACCAGAGGAACAAACGAACACACCCAGCGTCGGAACGACTCTGCTCACCTGGTCCTCGACGCGTGCCGGGCCACGTGGCTGGCTGGATTTCACCGTACACCGAGAGACGGCAACTAAACTTCGCATAGCGGTGACACAAGCCGAGGGCGATATGATGGACTTTGTAACCTACGCAAACTCTGGAACGCAAATCTATAATTACATTATTCAGATCCATGCCGGAACGCTCGCGCCGAGCCCCTTTACGGAAGACCCACTAATTGGAGGGACAACCTTGCGGATCGTGCGCAACCCAGGGAACGCTCAGGTAGAAAGCGCCGGATATATACTCGACGAAGAACTTATGTATGTTCACGAATACGTTTGGAATAAGATAGAGGCCAAGGCGTTCGTCGGCGCTTATCCCAATTAGAGCTGGTTCCATAACCCATCCCGTAGCGAGCCCGAGCCATCGTCGAGCGAGGCAAGGAAGACGGGCCGTTTGGAGCGGAGGCATGGCCATGGGCCATGTTGAGCACCAAATGGTTCGTCTGACGCGGCCGCAGCCGACGAGGGCCGGGCGTAGTAGGGATGGGTTATGGAACCAGCTCATAGAACGAATGGCGAAAGACTCAGTCGCGAAGTGCCCAGCACGCGACCCATGACGCCACGCGAGATTTCTGGGTTTCCAGACGGCTTCATAGACCTGCTCCTCCAAATCGACACGAACGACCGCAAAAGCGCGCCGTGTCCAGTCACCAGTGTAGGACATGTTCTTAGAAACCGAGTTTCTACAGATGCGAGTCTTCGTAGCCGATCAATTCCCCGCGAATCACCCCTGCCTCGGCAGGGAAGAATGCCCAATGAGAAACGAAGAGAGTTGGGATCGACGTCCACCTCACATCCATTTCCGCTCCACGTCTTTGGTCAACCCAACCCGTCGCCCCCAAAAGTGATTTCCTAGGAGTACCCATGAGGATTCTCGGTCTCGCCCTGATCTGTCTCGCCCTGATCTGCCCCGCCCTCTGTTGCGCCGCCGAATCCGGTACACCAGCCATCGCCACAGCCGACCTCCGCGTGAGGGACCCGTTCATCTTGGCGGATGCCACCAGCCAAACGTATTACCTCTACCGTCAGATCGGCAACGGTCGCAAGGACACGACGGTCAAGCCACGCGGCGTGGAGGTATTCACCAGTTCCGACCTCAAGAGCTGGTCCGGTCCCCGGACTGTTTTTGAGCAACCTGATGATTTCTGGGCCGACGCCGAGGTATGGGCCCCCGAGGTCCACGTCTACCGCGGAAAATTCTATCTCTTCGTCACGTTTACCGCCAACAAGCCACTTGCCGGTCAGCGCGCCTTCGACGCCGAGCCGATACGCCTGCGGGGCACCCAGATTCTCGTGGCGGATGACCCGACCGGTCCGTTCAAGCCTTTCGCCAACCAGGCGCATACTCCGGTCGACTGGATGTGTCTCGACGGCACGTTTTGGGTCGAGGATGGCACGCCGTGGATGATTTTCTGCCATGAGTGGGGCCAGATCACCGACGGCACCATGGATCTGTTGCAACTGGCACCGGATCTATCTGCCCCAGTGGGCAGGCCCCAGACACTTTTTTCCGCACACTCCGCCCCCTGGGTAAAAAACCTGAAAGAGATTGGCGTGAGCCAACACCCGGGCTACGTCACCGACGGCCCGTTCATCTACCGCACTCAGACCGGCAAACTGCTCATGATCTGGTCGAGCTTTGGGATGGAACGCTATGCCATCGGTATCGCCGAATCGATGACCGGCAGGATCACCGGCCCGTGGAAGCAGCAGCCAAACCTGTTGTTCAAGGCCGATGGCGGTCATGGCATGATATTCCGCACCTTCCGCGGGGAGCTGATGCTTTCCTTTCATTCCCCAAACCAACGCGGCCCGGAACGGATACAACTTCTTCCGCTTGATGACACCGGCGACAGCTTGCGCTTAAAAAGCCCATGAGGTGTATGAATTGTAGGGATAGCGTCCGCTCGTTGGGAAAACGAGTGGCGTCCATCGCACGCCAGCAACCGATCGAGATCAACCGGGTACGTACGCGTCGCTGAACGCTCACTGAGGTCGCATGCCAGTCCGTCACAAGTTACCGCTCCGCGTCCGTGTCAGTTGTCAACGCACCCGAACCTTGTCGCAGTTAGCGAACCCCATCTGTGTCGCACCTAGAGGGTGGCAGGCTCATCAGAAAGTAGCGAAGCTACACTTCCGCGAGCTTGAGCGGTGCGTTCCAGGAGGCTGATTTTTCACCGCTTCCGGTTGAGCACGACGCGGGTTCGACGGTCAGGATTGCTACGCTCGAAAATGAGGACGTCGATCGTCCCATTTCGCAGATCAATGGAGAGTTCAGTGCGCTGGTCATTCCACGTCGTTACCGGCAAGGGCTCGCCGGTGCGGAATGGAAACAGCAACACCTTGAACTGCGGCTCCACCACGCTCTGACGTTCGATGGTCAGGCTGTTGATCTGCTCATTGAGGTAGCGGGAATCGCCTGAGTCCTTGCCGTCGAAGGTGGTCTGGTCGATGAACATCGCCGGGTGCCTCGCCTGATCCTGGGCGCCAAGTTCACGCACCAGGAGACGTGGCTTCCCCTGTCCATCGGCGGCATCCTGCTTGTGCAGCAAAACGGCTTCCGCTGCGGTGGCCCCGGGCGCCATGACCATGCTGTATTTGCCCGGCTTGGTTTCAGCTGATCCCTCGTTCTGAGGGTTGTTCATGAACCATCGCCAATTGCGCGGAGCATCGTCTTTACGGATGTCGTCGACAATGAAGACGTATGGTCGTTTGCCCCGCACCAGGATGAGGGTGCGGAAGGCGTATTGGACGGCGGTGGGTGGATAGTGGACCTCCTTGCCATTCTTCTCTTTGATGAGGCTGTAGGAGTTGACTGCGTCGCCTGCGGCCTGAGACCACAGCCCGTCAGGCGACTCCTTCCAGTCCAGCAGATGAGCCGCGCCCGTGGGCCAGCATGAGATCACATCGGCGTTGGCAGGTTTCCAGAATGGATGGATGCCAACATAGCCCTCGGTGGTGGGGTCTTTCGCCCACTCCGGGACCTGGAACGAAATCCCCGCATGCCAATTGCTGATGACCTTGTGGTATCCGCCCTGCAGCGACCACGAGCGCCCAAGGGCCAGGAGTGAGAAGGAATTCGCCTCTCCGCACGAGTGCCCCCCCCGGCCTGGCAGGGCGTCGAGGTCGACAAAGAGCGCGTCGTCGTTCCAACTGCTCCGCAGGACGGCTCGGCCGCGCTTGGGGTCGATCTTGGTCAATGGCAGATGCTTGGCCTTCGCCACCTCCTCCAATGTGGTCAGCGTGGCGGCGCCGGGCTTCGGGTCCAAGCCGAACAGACAGGTTTCGAAGGGGATGCGGCCCGGCATGTTGTCACACCTGATGGCATAGATGAAATCCACAGCCGGATCATCCGGATAGATGTACTTGAGCATGAGGGTCGGGATGAAGCGGTGATCGCCGTTGCCTGAATGATGTTGAACGAGTTGGTAGCCATTACTTTGCGGTACATAGTGGTAGGTGCTGCAGAGGACCTGGTTCACCACCTTGTACGCGTCGCCGGTTATGAACATGTTGTGGGCGCCCTGTCGGATCATCGGCACCGTCGATGGCCAGATGTACAGCGGCCAGAAGAGCCCGTACGATTCCTCCTCGCCCCACAGGTAGAAACCCCAGGGGGAGATGATGCCATCGTTCATGGCCCTGACCTGGCGGACCAGATTGTTGATGTCGGTCTTGCGCGCGTGGGGCCAGGTCATGGATTCCGGGTAATGATTTTTTGCCTCCGTCTTCACGTCCGCGTCCGGCGCCGCTGGCCTGAGAAAGGCGCGTACCACCTCCGGAGCGACGGCTGATTCTTCGCCGGCTACGACCATTCCCATGGTGACTACCGCTTCGCCAAAATTACTGAAGGTGCCGCCGCCGCCGCTGACCTCTTGCCAGCCGCCGGCAAAGACGCCGTTCTTCTTGCTGCCAGCAGTGCGCCACGTGAAACGCCCGACCCCGGCCGCGGTTAGCAAATTGCGGGTGGCGCGCTGCTCGTCGAGCGTCATCCAGGGGTAGATGAAGTCGTAGGAGAGAGCCAGTTGATGCCAGATCTCGTAGCCTGGGCATCCATCGCCCTCGAAGTTCCTGGGATAGGCGACGAACTCAGTCTTGAAGGTACCGCGTGGGTTCGCGTCCGTGCCAGGGACCCAGCAGGCGGCCAGGTACAGGTTGCTGAAGCCTGCCAAAGCCCGCGCCAGTCGGCGGCAGATCTCTTGATCCTCGGTTGCGATACGCTCCCAGGATACGCTGGGGTCGATGCGCAGCCATTGGACGAGACCAGCATTTTTGATGTCGTCCACGACGCCCCGCAAGATGTCGCCAATGCGCCCTCGCTCCTTATTGCCCCACTCCGTGCCGGGCGGCTTATTTCCCTTGATGCCAAACATGGCGGCCATGTTCGCCTTCTGAGCGGCTGCAAAACCAGACGCGTACTGCTGTAAGTTCTGCGCGTGCTGCGGGTCGCGCCACTGCTTATAACTGCCCTGCAACTGCGCGAACGCTTTGGCGGCGATTTGGCTCTTTCCACCAACACAGCGCGCATGGAGCTCAGGCCAGTCTGCAGGCGTGCAGAGCAGTCGTGGATGGGCGAAGGGCCCTGGATCGGCGGAAAACTGCCGCACCGACGCCGGAGGGAGGATTCCGGGGATCGTCAGTAGTGGGTCTGGCTTTCCATTGACGAGATAACTTGCGCGATTCTCCCAGACGTTGATCCAGGCATTTCGCCGCCATGTGCGCTGACTCGCCTGATCAGTGACCGTGATGCTGACCGTGTAAACCCCAGCATCCGGGAGGATAATCTCAGTTTGACGTTCGGTGGGGGCGGTGAAGCGGACCCGTTTCTCATCGAGCCGAACCGAGAGCGGATGCAGTTCATCCTGCAGCTGCCGCCACTGGTACACCAGGCGGGCATTGGGCAGGAACTGGCTGGTGGTTACCGTCAACTTGGTTTTGGTCAGGGCCGGGGCATCGACCTGACGCAAAATCGGCTGATCGACGGCAATGGCGATGAACGGATTGACCTGATTACCCTGCGGCTTCGCGGAGTCTTCCGCTGCCAACCGTAACGGAGCGCCCACCAAGGATACCGAGATCAACAAGGCTCTTAGAATATGCCGGAGGTGACTTGTCATGTGTAGAAGACCTTCGCTCAAGTATGGCGATAACGGCATGCGGTGGTTCATGAATTTCCCTTGGGACCGGAGACGGATTGAAACAGAACCGGCCTAGCGTCGGGACCTGTCATACGCCTGATAATTCATGACGTTGGTTACAGCCGCCGAACACTTAGACGTGTGCGGGGATCCCCAGGCCGACGTTTGGCGGTAATGACGTCGTAAGCGCCATCGCGTAGATCGACGGTCAACTCGGTGCCAGCCGTGTTCCAGGTAGTCAGCGGTAATTCCTCACCCACGCGGTGCGGGAACAGCAGCACGGTGAAAGTGGGTTCTATCACCTGACGGCGTTCCAATACGAGGCGTTTGGTTCGCACCAGATCGCCCTGGGGTGCGTCGTGCGTCCGCGGGAATGCACCCTCTTCCATGCGCATCGCCGGCTGGTTGGCAACATCGCCGCGCGCCAGTTCGCGTACCAGCAGGCGTGGATTTCCTGGCGTTTCCGCGGCATCGTCGCGATGGCACAGTATGGCTTGCGTGGCGGAGGCACCATCAGCGATGGCAAGCGCGAACTCCCCGTCGCCAGCCTTGTCTGCGTTGTTCATCACCCAGCGGTAGTTCCATCGCGCATCATCCTTTTGCACATCATCGACGATGAGCACGTACGGTCGTTTGCCACGAACCAACAGGACGCTGCGCAATGCATGTCGCAGTGCCGTTTCCGGCGCCGGCCGCAGTCCCAAACGCGGACCGCCGTAGTACTGGTCGCGGTTGTGCACGTAGATATTGGAGAACAGCGGGCAGCGCGCGGTTAGGTCCACCACGAGGCCCGGCGCGAGGTACGGCGCCCAGTCGAATGCGATACGCTTAGCGTCCCTCGGTCCATCAGTGCGGTAGCCGTACGCCGCAGTGGCATCCCCCACCACAACCGACCATTCACGATCAGGCGATTCCTCCCACGCGACGAGGCGGCCCGGTGGCGTTGACACGCCCGGATGCCCGTACACGTCGCCGCCAGATTGGGGGACGACATTGGGATTCTGTCCAAGGTAGCCGTGCGTCAGTGAGCACGACGAGAAATCCGACTGCTGAACTAGGATACCGGACTGCATTTGACTGGTCAGCGCTGCCGCGGCAGGCGCCGACCACGTCCGCCCAAGTGCAACCAGGGTGAAGGAATTGCGAGCTGCCTGGCGATGCCACACCTGACTGAAGCTGCCATCAAGGTCGACCACCGTTGCGTCATCACTCCAGTCGCTACGGAGCACCGCGAGGCCGACCTCCGGATCAATCCTTGTCAACGGGAGACGTTTCGCCGCCGCTACCGCTGACAACGCTTCCCGCTGCGTGGCATGGTCTGGATCGAGACCGAACAGGCAGTGCCACATGGTGGGGCGACGCTCCAGCTCCTCCGCCCAGCCCGCATAGCAATAATCGACCGCCGGATCGTCGGGATACATATATTTCAAAAGCAGCCGGTAGACTGGCTTCAGTGACGTCAAACCATGGTTTTCTCGCAGCGGTACCGCTACTGCGGCTTGTTCCCCAGCCCGCACGTATCGCCCGTAGATGATATGGTTGACCACCTGATAGAAGGTGCCCGTGACGAACTGGTTGTGCGCACCCTGACGTGCGAACGCCAGCGCCTCCGGCCACAAGCCATTGGCGGTGACTGCCAGGTCGGATTCGCCTCTCCCGATGGAGCCCCAAGGTGAGACCATACCGTCTTGGTGCCACCAGAGCGCACGCTGGAGATTATCAGCATCGGCCTTGCGCGCGTGCGGCCACGACAATGTCGGACCATACGGTCGACTCCCCGGATAGGCGCCTCCACCATCGTATGTTACCGGCATGGTCCAGTCGTCAGCGGTCATTTGCTTGCGAAGTAACCCTTGGGGGGACTGCGGCTCGAGAAACGTGTGCACCACGCGTGGATCAGCGGCGGATTCCTCCCCCGCAACCACGAGGGCAGCAAGTACCACCTGGTCACTCGGTGGGTTGACTTGCTGCAAACCACGTGGAATGCCGCGATTTTCCAACACGCCGTTGATGGTGCGCACGAAGCGGTCATTACCGCTGCGCCGGCCTGTACCGGTGGCGAGCAGGAACTCGCACGTAGCGCGCCTTTCACCCGACGTCATCCATGCGGCTGAGAAATCGTACGCGATCGCCAAGGCGTTGGTCACGTCAGTAGCACTAAACGGCTGCCCCGGCTGGTCGAAGCCGACCGGGAACAATGGGTGGTCGGTCGTGAAGACTGCACGCTCACGGTCCCACCATGACGCCAGGAGGGTATGACTGAGGCCTGCGACCGCAGCGGCGACACGTCTGCGCGCCACACGTTCATTGGCTT
This sequence comes from Planctomycetota bacterium, assembly GCA_031425255.1. Taxonomy (GTDB): domain Bacteria; phylum Planctomycetota; class UBA11346; order UBA11346; family UBA11346; genus BOG-1363. The sequence goes on along the minus strand of JANPIY010000674.1, from coordinate 1,253 downwards.
GCGCTTCAGGCAACGGCTCCGCCGGATCGTTGAGCGCCCAACGCACGAATGCGGCGTCTGCCAATGCCCGTGCGAAGTCCTGAATTTCCGCTTTTGCAGTCGCCACTGGACGATCACGCACCAGATCGAGCAATGGACCGGTGAAGCCATTGGTGGCTACCCCCCTCAACCCATCGAGAAGGGCGGCACGCGGGGAGCCAGCATCCAGCAGCGCAGCGCTCTGCTCAACCAATGCTTTGAAGGCGGCGCCAGCGATCCGGCCCTCGCCCCGCACTGCGCGACGATTGATCTCTGCCCACTCCTGATCGCCGCAAAACAGCCGCGGATGCTGAAAGGGACCGGGATCCGGAGTGAGGTCACGCACGCGTGGCGGTGGCCGGATGCCCGGCGGCACCGTCAGCGGATCAGGCAAGCCATCGACCAGGATCGGCGAACGGCTGGGCCATACATTCACCCAGGCGAGGCGACTGACCGAGGTGCTCGTGAATCCATCGCTCCCGGTCACTTGAATGGCGTATACACCCGGACTGGGAAAGGTTGCGGTGATCTCCACGCCTGTCGTCCCCGACAACCGCACGGCCCCTCCTGCGCTGATGTTCGCCGCCAACGGGCTCATCTCGTCGCGCACCTGCCTCCACGTGAATGTCAGCGCGGAATCCGCGGGGAAACCAATGGCTTTCACACTGAGGCGCGTGCTTGCCGGCATACCTGCCGGATCACCGAGCTGCAAGATGGCGCGCTCCACGGTCAGCGCGAGGGTCGGCTGCGTGGCGAAGATGCGAGACTGTGGCACCGGCGGGGTAAGGACACGATCCTGGGCAGGCGCGGAAGCTAGTTGTCGAGGTGTGTGGGTCGCCCACGTCACTGCGCCAGACAATACCACGACTGCGAACACTCCAGCGATCACCATCGGCGATCCCAACGTGGTCCCGCCGACCGCCGGGGCCGCGCCAAGAGTCGCCTTCGCGGGAGAAACGAGCAATCCCTCGAGAGATGCGACATCCAATCGACCGCTTAGCATTGGCAGTTCCACGAGCAGTGCCGGCACTGCCACCGAGTGCAATGTTGTCGCCGGCAAATGTTCACGAAGTCGTTCGATCCCGCGATAAACGCGCATTTTTATTGCTGCTACGCTGCACCCGAATGACGCGGCGAGGGTGGCGAAATCGATGCCTTCGATCACATGCAAAACCACGGCCGTACGTTGTTCCTCTGGCAGTCTGGCGAGCGACTGGCGAATGTCGGAGGCGACT
>JANPIY010000673.1:0-9028 GCA_031425255.1 Planctomycetota bacterium | reverse complement strand
GCCCGGCGTGGTGTTCGCCTACGGTCCTGGGATCGCCCACTCGATCCGCACCGATCCCAAGCGGCCGATGCGCAAGTACTATGTCGATTTCGTCGGCTCCGAGGCCGCCCGGCTGCTGGCCGCCACGCCCCTCGGCAAGGGCCGTCTCGCACGCGTAGCCGATCCACAGGAGCTGATCGAGGTCTTCGACGCCCTGGAACGCGAGGCGCGCGGCGACGACGAACTGGCGCGCGAACTCTGCGCCACGCTGCTGCGGCTGCTGCTGCTGCGCATCCGCAGCCGCGCCCTCGCTGGCGGTCGTGGCGTGCCGCGCGCCTTAGCGACCTACGCGCAGATCCGCCACCATGTCGAAAGCCACCACGAGCGCCTGCGCACCATCGAGGACGTCGCCCGCGAATGCCACGTCACGCCGATGTACATCGCGCGACTGTTCCGTCGCTTCGCCCGCGCCGGTGCCTACCGCTTCCTGCTGCGCTTGCGCATGAACCGCGCCGCGGAATTGTTGCTGGACGAAGGGTTGATGGTGAAGGAAGTCGCCGACCGCCTGGGATTCCCGGACGCGTTCACCTTCTCGCGGGCGTTCAAACGCATCCACGGCCTACCGCCGTCGGGGCTGGTGGCGCAGCGCGGCCAACTTGGATAGATCCATACGGTGATGAGGGGAGCTGGCCGACTGGATCATCGCATGGTCGATCGGGGCATCGCCAGGACCGGGCGGTTGCGATCCTGGGAGTACCATCTGAGATCACGCGCTGATCGATGATTCCAGTTCACACCGCGCATCCATGAATAGGCTCCCGCCATGTCCGCAGCTCTCGACATCGATCAGGAACGCCTCGCTGCTTTGTGCCGGCGCTATCATGTCGCCAAGCTGGAGTTGTTCGGTTCACGTGCGAATGGCACTGCCCGCCCTGACAGCGATGTCGATCTGCTGGTCACATTCGAACCAGGTATGACACCCAGCTTCCTCGCGCCGGATGGTTTTGTCGCTCTCACCATGGCACTGGAAACCGCCTTTGGTCATCGCGTAGATGTCCTCACGCGAGACACGGTGGAAAACGACAGGAACGCCATCTTCCGAGCTCAGGTGCTGAGCAACGTCGAAGTCCTCTATGCCGCTTGATCTGCGTGCCGTCGCGCGTTTCCAGGATGTCCTGGATCATGCACGGGATGCGTTGCGCTATGTCGCCAACATCGATCTGGATACCTTCCAGCAGGATGACATGCGGCGTCGTGCCGTGGAACGCTGCCTGGAAGTGATCGGCGAAGCGGCCCGGGCTCTGCCGGAACCGGTCAAAGCGCAGTTCAATACCATCCCCTGGCCCATGATGATTGGCATGCGCAACATCCTCACGCATGAATATGGGCGCGTAAATCTGGTCCTGGTCTATCGCACGGTGGTCGACGATCTGCCGGTGTTGATCCGACAACTCGAGGTGATCCTCGCTGCACACGCTCCCCCATCGGTTTGAGATCGATTCAAACCGCTACCGCCGCCCGGTGGAGGTCACGGTAGAGGCGGTCGAAGATGTAGGCGCCCAGTTCCAGGCCCTGGGTGATGAAATAGCGCCGCGCCGGATCCGCCCAGCGTGCTTCGATCACCGAGAAGAACTCCTCCGCGTGGCGCTCATCGATGTCGGCATGCAGCTTGTAGTGCACGAGGTGCTCGGCGTCGACCCAGCCGTTGTCCACCGCTGCGGCACCAATCAGCGCTGAGCAGTCGGCGAAGGCATATTCGATGATGCCCATGCAAGCGATCCCGACCTCCAACTCATCGAGCAGGCAGGCGGTGGTGAGCACGGCGTTGAAGGCGCGTACGCATGGCCACAGGGCGAGGTGGTCGAGGGTCGCGGGGTTGCCGCCGATCGAGCGCAGGAACTGCTCGAAGGTGGTCTTGTGGAAACGCCGTTCGTTAAACTCGCCGTGTTCCTCGACCAGGTTGCGAAGGATGTCCAGCCGTTGCGCCGGATCGGGGATCCTCCCGACCAGGGCGGCCATCGGACGAGGGAAGAACTCGACGGCGAAGGAGAACTGCTCCTGCGTACGGGTGAAGGCTGATAGTCCGAGTGAACCGTCCTTCAGCGCAGCAAAGAACGGATTGGTGGTGATACCGATGCGCTCCAATACGACGGCCGCCGCGTTCGCGACCTCGTGGGAGGCCGCACCGGCACTACGATGGTATACCGACGTCATGGTCAGATCTCCGCTGTGTTGATGTTCCACCGGCCGGGCTCCGGCAGGCCGGTGCCGAACACCGTCGCCGGTGAGGACGAGCGCAAGCGTGGCCCGAGGAGTTGCGACATGGCCACCACGTCGCTGACGGCTACCGCCACGAACAGCATGGGATAACCCGCTTCAGCCGCGCGTGCAGCCGCTGTTTGCAGAAGGCGGGCACCGGCGGCCACGGTGCGATAGGCGAAGCAGGAGACATGGGCGCTGCGCATATCTTCGCCGGTGGTCGCGCGCAGACGTTTGGCGCGCAGGGTATCCTCCAGACGACCGCAGGCGCTGCCGTCGTCGGCGCATAGCCACGCTGGCGGCATCAACGAGCGTTCACCCGGCGTGCCATCGATCAGGCAATACTGCCCCGCCGCCAAATCCATGAACCATGCCAAACCACGATCCTGGCCGCAGGAGCTGATCCCATCGGTGCCTGTGGATGCGTGCTCGCCGCTCGCGGTGCGCAACCACATGATCGTGACGGCGCCCACCGGCGTGAAGGCGGGTATGCCCAGTCGGCCGGTGTAATGGGGCGGAATCGATGTCGTCCCATCCATCACGACGCAGAAGGCTGAGCTGACCCGACCACTGAAGCGGGTCGAGATGGCGCGCACCAGGTCCAGCAACAGGCGCCCACCGCGCGCTCGCGCAGCGATCTTGAGATCACCGAGGTAGAGCACAGGGATGGTGGTGCCGTCGGGCGCGACGACCCGCCGCAGGGCCGCGCCAACTACCGCCTGCACCCCGCCGCGTGTGGTGGCGACGATGTAGGCGGCCTCGCCCAAAGCATGGAAGAAGCGCCAGCCGTCACCGCCATGCTCGATGCGGAAACCCCCGTCATCTCCCAGCGGGTAGCTGAACTCCTCTTCGAAACGGCCGATCGCCTCGGCGAGCTGAGGATCGGGATGGTCGCCCCACACCGTCAGCGTCATGGTTTGTGGCCCAGGTGCAGGGTGCGGTAGAAGAAGCTGCGATCCTGTGCGTGGAGCGCATTGGCGGCGGCGCTCGACCAGGTGAACCTGCGACCCAGTTCGGGGATGGCGAGCGAACTATTGAGCTGGCGGATCACCACCCAACCGCCCGGACGCAGGGCGTTCCAGGCCAGCTCCAAGGTGCGCGCCGCCGCCTCCGGCGACAACCAGTCGAGGATGTTCGACAGGTGCACGACGTGGAAGCGTCTCGGCATCGTCGCCAGCGCGTGGTCCATGGTGCCGGTCGTCGTGGTGATCTCGGACATCGAGCTGGCCATCGGCTGATCCAGCCACTCCACCGTCGTCGTGTCGGCATGGGTTCCCTGCAGCACCTGCCACAGGTACGGGTTGTTCGCCGCTGGCAGCGTCGCCAGGACCTGGCGCAGGCGGTGGGTGAAATGGTGGTGGAAATCCATCACCGCGTTGCCGGTGGCATCTGCTCCGAACAACGCAACGAGGTGGGGCAAGGCCATGGCCTCGGCGAAGGCCTCGTCGAGCGCGTGACCGAGGGGAGTTCCAGGCGCGGTCATCCGCCGCTGTTCAGCAACCTCGGAGAGCGCCAGGAGCACCCGTATCACCGACGCGTGCGGTGCCAGGCGCTGGCGGAGGGCCGCGAACACCCGTTCATAGCGGCCGGCATGGTCGGGACCCAGGCGCGCGACCTCGGGCAGGGGACCCAGGCAGCTCTCGTCCAACGCCAGCTGAGCGAACACCATGCGCAGCGCCTCCAGGCGTTGCTCGGCCGGCATGACGGTGTGACCGAGGATGGCCAGACGTGTCGCCGGCGGGCGATGCGCCAACAACCAGAGCTTCATCCGTGTCAGCGCCATCTGGGCGGGGTTGGGATCGACCAGGTGCAGGTGTGTCACCGCCGGCATTGCCGCGAGCACCGCGGCGGTGCAGCCACCGGACGCGATCTGGATGACCTCGCAACCTCCGGATGCGGCCGCGCACTGCTCGACCACCCAGCGATCGATGAGCGGATCCTCACGCACCTGCGCGAAGGCCACGGGCAGGCGCTGCGCGGCGAGCACCCACGTTGGAATAGCGGGCGCGGGTGGGGCGGACGTTGGCACGATGCCACGGACTATCCCAGGCGACCTGAGGGGTCAATGCCACCGGCACGATTCGCCGTCAGGCCGACGCAACACCACGGGCTGGATCTTCGTCCCATCCAGCGGCACCTAGCCAGCATCGACGGCATCACTAGCGTCGCTCGCCATGGATCCCGCGGTGTATCGGCTCTTCTCCCTGGCCTGCCCGTACCTCATCGCCTGGCTGCTGTTCTTCTTGGCCTTGACCATCGCTACGCTGATCCGTCGTGCCTATCGCCACGAAGAGCAGGTGCACCGCGATTCGCTGATCGGTGGCGAACTCCCAGGCCTACCATTGGTGCTGATGCACAGTGTCGCCTTCGCCTATAGCTGCCTGCTCGGGGACTGGCTCTCGATGCTGGTATTTGGTTGGTGGGGACCCGGTTTCCTGGTGGTCGCGATTCTGGTGCTCAGCCGCCGCCGGGTCGATTGGCGGCGCGTCGCCTTGGGCACTTCGGTGGGCTGCAAACTCAATTACCTGATCCTGGTCGGTCTCTTCTTCCATCATGACCAGCTGATGCCGGTCTTCGCCTACAGCCTGTGGATCATGCATGACCAGGTGCGCTTGGCGTGGCTCCAGTTCAACGCCGACCGCACCCGCCGGGTCGTCGAGGATTGGTGGTTGCCGCGTATCTGCTACCCGCTCTTCCTCACCATCCCGCTGTTCGATGAGCGGTTCCCTTGGCGGTGGATCTGCGTCGCCGCCGGTGGGGTGGTCATGGCTTTGTGGGTGTGGGGTCTCGTGCGGCTGGTGCGGCGGGGGATCTTCACCCGTCGGCCGCGATCGTTCACCGACAACCTGCGGGACATCGTTTATCTGACGCAGGAGCCCAAAGGGGGATGAGCGGGGAAATACCGGTAGGCCTGAGGGGTGAGCCTATTTCGCCAGCTCCACCGTCGCGGCGCCACCGGCGACGCAGATGCTCTCCAGGCGCAGCTCCTGATCCTGGTCTGGGGCGAACACCGGCACGATCTCGATGAGGTGCGGCACGGTCGCATCGAGGTCACGCGCGGCCTCGATCACCAGGTGCCCGGTGCCGGTGCCCCAGCGATTGCCGTCGAACGAGTCCTTCCCCTTGTTGGGACCATGCTGATCAATGGTGGGCTTGCCGTCGACCAGGATGCGGAAGCGCCCCGACGTCGGCGACGCTTCACCGAACAGCACGACCGACGCTGCGTGCACCCGCAGGCGTAGGGGGGCGAGGGCTTGGGTTTCGCGCGCAGGTTTGCCGACGGCGGCGGCCGGGACCGTACGGTGGTTGCTGCCCACCACCAAACCGTCGAGCCAGCGCGACATCTGGAAGTCGTAGTACAGCGAGGTCAGGTGCGGCTTGCCACGCTGCCAACCGGCCGGGAGCGTGCCGAGCGACTCCAGGCGCACCCGCTTGGCGTTCAGGTAGGTCGCCGGATTGAGCATCGCGCTCGGTACCTTGCCGACCCGCCCCGAGGCGACGGCCGCTTCGAATCCCTGCCACGCCGCCTGGGCGAAGAGCTGATAGCCGAGGTCGCCTGGATGCACGCCGTCGGTATCCCAGATGGTGTCGGTGGTGACGGGGCCCGCTTCGACGGTGGCGGTGATCAGCTCCACCGCATCACCCCAGCCGTTGCCATAGGCTTCGGCGATGGCGCGGTGGGCGAGGCGGCGTTTCATCTTCGGCAGCAACTCGCGAGCGATGTCCCATTTGAAAGGGAAGGCGACCTGCACCACCGGTACGCGCGCCTCGCCGACCAGGCGGCGGACGATGGCCTCGTAGGAGCCGAGGGTCTCGGGATCGTCGGAGTTGATGTCGTCGTTGGCGGTGAAGTCGAGGAACACCAGGTCGGGTTTGCGGCTGAGCACGTCGCGCTCGACGCGAAAAACACCGAGCTGCGAGCTGGTGCCACCGATGGCGGCTTCGTGGCAACGGATCGGCGCCTTGGGGTAACGCTGCGCCAGACGGTCAGCGATCACCGCGCGGTACGAGGTGTGCGCCTGGTCGGTGGCATTCGCACCCCAGGTCAGGCTCGCGCCGAAGAACACCACCGTCAGCGGCTCGCCGGCCTTGCCACGGCGGTCGAGTTCAGCGAAGTAACCGCCAGTGATGGGTGTGCTGTCGGCGGCAACGGCCCAGGAAGCGATGAAGAGGAGCAGGAGTTTGTGCATGGAGACTTTCATGGAATGACGTCTGGAGATCGTGCTCCCTGGGACCGCCGGCTGCCAGCCGGCAGAGCGGGAACGAGAAGATCATGCCTGAGAAGCGACCCCAGGGTGACCATTGCCAGGCCGGCTGGCAGCCGGCGCTCAATGCTGTTTAGCTAAGACCGGATTCTGAAGTCAGAAGAAGGACAACCAGCCACAGAGCCCTCAGAGAGCACAGAGAGGGCCAATTCTCCAGCTCTGTGCTCTCTGTGGGCTCTGTGGCTATGCTTTTCCCTCCCTCTTCGTTGCGTTAGCTAAACGGCATTGAGCCGGCGCTCCCAGGTTCAATCCCCGATCACGATCTCGCCCCAGAACTTCGGTTCGAGCTTCAGCTCGTAGACCACGTCGTCGACGATGCCGGTGCTCTGGTTCGACCAGTAGCTGCGCAGCCGCGTGCGATCGCCGGCCTGGTTGCCGAAGGTGACGCCGAAGTCCCCGCGCAGTTTGAGTCCGGGCTGGTTGCGCAGGCCGAGATCGGCGAGGGGGATGGCCGCTTCGACGGTGTAGCCATCACCGCGCTTGGTGGTCACGATCTTCGCCCTGGGCAGGGCCACCACGCTGTCGACCACGAAGCTCTTGACCACGCCGGAGCTGAACGTGCGCGCGGCCTTCTGCTCGGCGACCTGGCGGAACACCACCGCAGTGTCCTTGCCCTGCAACGAGCCGATCGATAGGCGCAGATCGCCCTTGCCCGCTTCGGTGCGGGCCGGATCAGCCGCGGGATCGCTCCCGAGCTGGAAGTCCACCGTGTCGCCGCCCCAGTACAGGCTGTCATCGACCTTGGCGCCATTGACCCATGGCGTGCGATCCTGGACCTCCCACGCCAGGTAGGCGGTGGTGTCATCGATGGCCAGGGCGCTGCGCGCGCGGGTGCCATCACCCTTGTCATAGCTGAGGACGGTGTGGCCGGCGAAATCCTCGTCGATCTTCCCGGTGAAGGTCGGCGTGCCCTTCTTGACCAGCAGACGCTGGACCCCGACCTGGATCTGGAGCGCCTGCTCCTTGAACTGCCGGGCCGTGGCCAGTTCCGCTTCGGCGATGGTCACGCTGCCGCCGGTGATGGCCTGGACGCGGTCGAGGTTCTCGACCGCCACGTTCCAGAATCCGGTCTTGCCAGCCTGGAGATATAGCCGGCCATCCTTGGCGACGGTGGCCGAGCCACCGAAGTCCTCGCCGCCCATGCCTGGGGGGCAGTCGTTCATCAGCACGCCAGGCACGGCGCGCTCCGGAAACTTCATCTTCAACTGGTCCCCCTGGAAGAGGCGGCTGAGGTAGAACCCGCGTTCGGTTACCAGATGCCACTCGCCACAGTTGGTCGCCAGCACCCAGGCGTTGCCGATTGGCTCGGCCAGACGAATGGCACTGCACGCGCCATAGGATCCGCGGATCATGCCGGCCACCGCCGGCGGGGCGCTGTGGCTGCCATGGACGCCGTTGAAATTGTCGGGATACCACCAGCGCACCTTGCCGCTGGCGATGTCGAAGCAGGTCAGGCGGGTGTGGGCCGCGCCGTAGTCGCCGCCTTTCAGCACCAGACGCCCATCGGCCGAACCCAGGCCCTCGGCCGGCATCCGCACCGGGTTGGCGAGATCCCAGGTCGGCGCGCCGCAGGCAGTGAAGCCGGTGCTCTTGAACTGCCGATCACCGGCGTACAGCGTCAGGTCGGGATTCACGTTCATGAACCAGCGGCTGAACACCAGCACGCCGTCGGTGCCAGAGACTTCATTGGCGTCGCGACGGCCGTCGTCGTTGGCGTCGGCCCACACCATGGTCTTCTTGGCGGCGGGACCCTTGCCGTGTTCCGACACTGGGACGTCCTTGCCGTCCTGGTCGAGGTAGAAGATCTCACCGCGTTTCTTCCACAGCCCGTCGCCGAGACGTTCGAAAATGTTCAGCGGTCCGACATTGAAGGCCCAGTTTCCTGCGGTGACGAGATAGGTCCGGCCGTTGGTGCCAGTGGCGAAACGGCTGTTCTCCATGCCATCGCGGGTGATGACCGCCAGCGCCTTGGCCTTGCCGGTCAGCGGATCGATGCGCCATTCGCAGCCCTGGCCGGCCATGATGTGAGGATCGGCAGGACAGATCGAACCACCCAGCGCGCCATAGGTCGACGGGCCCAGGAACTCGGCCTTGAAGGCCCCGCTCTTGGCGTCCCAGGTGCTGAACCGTTTGGGGATGTTGTCGTGCTCCGACACCCACAGCGTGCCCTTGGCGTCGACCGCCAGACCACGTGGATGCAGCAGGCCGCTGGGATCCCAGGGGCCTATCAGCGGACGGCCACCCGCGCGACCGATGGTGCGGGTGATGGCGCCATCCTTGCCGAACACCACCACCTGGTGGGTCGAGCCACCGAGCGAGACGAACAAGGTGCCATCGGGCGCCAGCGCCAGACCGCCGATATCATCCTTCAGCTCGGCGATGGGCCTGGTCGTGCCGGTCTTGGCGTCGGCGAGCAGGATCGTGCGTTTCGCGCTGACCACGTAGCAACTGGTGGCGTCGAGCGCGCACACGGGACCAGGAGTCGGGACCGTGATGAGGTGGCGCAAGGCGCCGGTGCTGGCATC
>JANPIY010000672.1:0-2122 GCA_031425255.1 Planctomycetota bacterium | reverse complement strand
TGCGCCCAGGGGCGGTCATCGATCTCGGGGCCAAGGGTCTGCGCTGGCTGGCGCAGAACCAGGGTGGTGCGCCGCAGGTGTTCACCCTCGAGGTGGTGGCACCGCCGGTGTACTCGCTGAAAGCCTTCGAGGCCGGCTATGAACCGTTGCCGGACGCGTCCTGGTTGACGCTGGAACACGGCAGCCTGGCGGTGCCGCCCAGGGGCACGGCGGACACCGGGGCGACGCTGAGGATTCCGGACGCGCCGGAGCACTGGAACCGTCACTACGTGGTCTACGTCGAACTGGGCGCGGGCGAACGGGTCGCGCTCGGCGCGACGCTTCGGGTCCGTGCCCGCGTGCTGATCGAGACGGCGGTGCGCGCGCAGGACGCGGCATCGGCGAGCAGCACCATCGCGATGACCCCTGGGCGGGTGGATCTGGTCCGCACCGCGGCGGGCGGCTGGCAGGGCGAGGCGACGGTGCGCAATCAGGGTCCGGCAGCGACCTTCGATGTGCTCACGCTCGGCGAACTCTACCCGGGCGCCCTGATCGATCGCCATCCGCGCTACTTCGCCGGCCACGTGGCGGCACTGGCCGACGACGCCGCGGTGAAGGTGGATGCGACGGAGTTCACCCTCGCCAGTGGCGAGCGCCGCACGCTCAAGCTGGTCACCGCCACCGGGGTCGTGCCGGCCGACAAGCCGATCGATGCGGTGCGCTTCGTCGCGCGGCGTGCGCTCGGCGAGGTGACCGATGTGCGCGAGGCCAAGGGTCGGCGCTATGACCGCATCGAACTGCTCCGCCTGCGCCATGCGCCGGCCGGGTCGGCACCGGTCCGCTGAACCATGAGTACCTTCCGCCACCATCGCTGCGGCCTGCTGGCCCTGATCCTGATCGGGGTCGGGGCGGCGACGCACGTGGTGGCGGCGGACAACTTGACGGTGTCGATCGGCTTCACCGTCACCAACACCACCACCACCGTCGATCTCAATGGCGCCGCTGCCGGCACCGGCTTCGCCGCCACCTACACCGAGGACGCCGCGGCGGTAGCCATCGTCGACAGCACCGCGCTGACGCTCTTCGACCCCGACCAGGTGAACGCCGTCGGCGCGACCGCCACCATCACCAACCTGCTCGATGGCGCCGCGGAAGCGCTGACGGTCACGCCCGCCGGTGGCATCAGTGCGAATTACGACCCCACCAGCGGGGTGCTGACCCTTACCGGCGTGGCCAGCCTGGCGACCTGGCAGGGCGTGCTGCGCACCCTGACCTACGTCAACACCTCGCAGGAACCCAGCACCGCCACGCGCCAGGTCGCGGTGCGGGTGGATGACGGCGCCGCCATGGGGGTGGCCGCGCTCGCCAGCATAGCGCTCGTCAGCGTGCCCGATGCGCCGGTGGTCGACCTCAATGGCGCCTCCGGTGGTGTCGATCACAGCGCCAACTTCGTCGAGGGCGGCGGCGCGCTCGCGATCGTCAACGCCGGCGCCATGGTCGGCGACGTCGACAGCGGCCTGCTGACCGGCGTCACGGTGACCTTGACCAACCCGCTCGACGGCGCCTCCGAAGTGCTGACCGTGAGCGCCGGAGGTGGAGTCGCGGCGAGTTGGAACAGCGGCACCGGCGTGCTCTCACTATCCGGCTCAGCCTCGCCGGCCGCCTATCAGGCAGTGCTGCGCACCCTGGCCTATGACAACGCCTCGACCAACCCGACGACCACGCCCAGGGTGGTGACGGTCACCGCCAGTGATGGTGGGCTGACCAGCGCGGTCGCCACCACCACGGTGACGGTCTTCGCCACCAACAACACGCCGACCATCAGCGCCATCGCCAACCAGGCGGTGCTGGAGGATGGCGGCGTGCTGAGCGTGGGCCTGAGCGGCATCACCAATGGCGGCGACGCCATCGGTCAGGTCCTGAGCATCACGGCGGTATCCAGCAACAGTGCGCTGCTGCTCGATCCGACGGTGGTCTACACGTCGCCAGCCGGTACCGGTATCCTCATGTTGGCGCCGGTGCCGAACCAGTCCGGCAGCGCGACGGTGACGGTGACGGTGCGCGATGACGGCGGCACGGCGTTGGGCTCGGTGGATGTCACCACGCGCACCTTCACGGTGACGGTGCAGCCGGTGAACGACCG
>JANPIY010000671.1:0-10496 GCA_031425255.1 Planctomycetota bacterium | reverse complement strand
GGCGACCAGCACCGCCACGTCCTCCTCACCCGCGCGCAGGGGGCCCGAGGTGACGATCAATTCGGTGAGATAGGGACGACGGGAAGGCACCGCGGCGCTGATGCTGCCATCGTCCTCCTGGCGGCGCTCGGGGAGCGGCATTCTTCCGATAGCGCGCAGATAGGTGGCCGCATCGGCATGCCAGCTACCGTTCGCATCGGCGATGCCGAGGGTCAGCAGACCGCTAGCCTTCAGCCGTTCGATGTCCAGCGCGGTGGTGCGATTGCTTCCCCCCACCTGCTCCCAGCCGACCGCCGGCTGGATCTCGGCCGCGCGCGCGCTGATGCGCAGCTCGAGTCGGACCACCTCCGCCTGGTCCGTCTGCAAACGCGCCTCCACCACTGCCACCACCCGGCCATCACGGTGATCACGATAAAGGAAGCGATGCGCTGGCACCTCGCCCGAGCCAGCTGGCGCCTCGGGGATCTGCAAGCGCGGAACGTCCATAGCCAAGCCGCACGCGGGCAGGAGGTATGTCAGGAGGATGATCAGCGGCAGCCTTGGCATGCGCTACTCTTACGAACGCGCCCCGCGCCGGGCGTAACGGTTCAGTAACTGGAGGCCGATCTTCGTTTCGGACGAGACTCCCTGATCCTGCCAGGCAAACGACCGGCCTACTTCCCAGGCGCCATCCGCTCCGCTGGAATGATCGCCTTCTCCTGCTCAGGGCCCTCCCAGGACAGGTGGACCTCCTTGCCCGAGCCGCCCTGGAAATATTCCAGGCGCAGTTTGTGGACGCCGGCCTTCAGCTCGGTGGCGCCCGAGGACTCGGTGGCGGCACGGTCGACCCAGGCATCGATGAGTTGTTTGTCATCGAGCCACAGGCGGCAGCCGTCGTCGCTGGTGACGTGGAAATTCCAGCGACCGGCCTTGGGAATGGTCAACTGCGTGGTCCAGCGCACGCAGAAGTTTTCCGCCGGTACCCCTGGGTCGGGCTGTTCGCCGTCCTCCCAGGTGAAATCGACGGTGTTGTCGATGCGCCCGGTCAGGCGTTCCGTGAACTCGCGGCCGCTGAAGAACTCGGCGCGCAGGCCACGGTCGCCGGCCGAGGGCGGACGGAGGATCACCCGCGTCCCTGGCGTCACCGGCGTGCCGTTGGCGCTGGTGATGCCGCTCAGCCGCAGGATGTAATCGCCGGCGCCGCCCAGCGCACTGACGGTCACGGTGACGGTACGCAGGTCCTTGCCGACCTTCACGGCGCTGACCATGCCCTCGCGATCGAGCGCATAGTTGCCGGCATTGCCGGCCGTCACGGGATCGACCACGGTCGAGAACAACAGCGTCACGGTGGTCGGGTTCTCGACCTTGGCGCGCGCCACATCGGGCGGTAGACGCGGCACCAGACCGTCGAGGGGTTTGCCGGAGCGGTCGCCGAAGCGGCAGACGAACTGCGGATTGCCGTCGCGTTCGCTGAGTTTGATCAGCACCTCGTTCAAGCCCTTGGCCAGCTTCACCGGCAAGGCGATGCTGTCGCGGGTCATCTGATCGTCACCGGTGAGCACGCCGCCAAGGCGCTTGCCGTTCAGCAGGACCACCGCCCGGCCGCGCACGCCCAGATAGAGCATCGCCTCCATGGCCGCCGGCACCTCGATGCGGGTGGCGACGTAGGTCACTGTCCAGCGCTTGCGCTCATTGCCGCCGCCGCCCCTGGCCGGCACGACGCGCTGCCAGTCGCCGGTGACCGCACTCCACCCCAGCGTGCGGCCGTCGCCCAGGGCGTAGGTCTGGGTGAAGTCGAGGGCACCACGTTCGACCGGCAGGGTCTCACCCAGATTGGCGGCGCCTTTGCCGGGATCGAAGAACCCGATGGTCCGCCACTCGGTGAGGACCGGAGCGTAGCCGCCATAGAATGCCCGCCGCGCGTCGCGCGGCAGTTTCACCGCGTCCATCAGCGCCTCGATCCGGCTGATCGCCTGCGTGCGCCTGGGCACATCCTTGCCGTCGCTCCACCCTTCGAGCTGCTGGCGCAGGTGGGTGAGCACGCGCGCTGCCTGCGGCGTCTGCGGATCGGCAGCCAGGAAGGCCTGGTAGTGACCGATGAGCTGCGCTTCACGCGCCGCGCCGTCGCCGGTGCACAGGGCCTCCGACCAGGACAGCAGGTCCATCGCCTCGTCGGTGCGGCTGATCAGGCGCGCCGCCTCGGCGTACCGTTCGAGCCGCGCGCGATCCGGTGCGGCCGGCTCGGGCAGTTTCACCGAGACCGCGATGGCGCCGTTGTCGGCCAGCCGATGGGTCGACTCGCTCCCCTGTGGCCCGCGGCCATGCGCCTGGCGTCCATCGACGGTGGTGACCTGTACGTCGCGATCGAAGCGCGGCGGCTTGGCCGGGTCCACCAGCACGGTGACCTTCTCGCCATCGAGGAACTCGCTGGCCCCCCAGCGCACGTCGCCGCCGTGGACGGTGAAGGCGAGATTATCGATCTCGCGTCCATCGAGGGCGAGCGCCGCCAGCGGGATGATCAGCGCGGTCCATGCTCCCGGTGCCGGCAGTGGGCCCATATTCCAGCGCTGCACCGTCGCCGGTTCCCCGTGTTGGATCACATCCTGGCCCCAGAACGCGCGCTGGTTCCAGTCGCTGTCCTTGGTGCGCACCTGGATCATCAGTTCGAGTGGGGGACGTTCGGCGTCGATGCGCACCCACTGGCGCAGGGCACGGCCCTGCTTGCCGCTCAGTGCGGACGGCCCGATGGCATCGCCGAGAGCGCGCGCCGGCACCTTGGCCTTGGCCGCGACCTGGGCGACGGCCGCCGCCGGATCGCCGTCGCCGAGTTCCCGGCGCAGGCGCACGAGCTCGGCCAGGGCGATGGCGGTGCTGCCGGACTGCGGCTGGGCGCTGACGTAGCGTTCGACCTCCGCGATGCGCGCCGGCAGTCCCGCCGCTCCCAGGTGGGTGTTGGCGATGCGGCGGGTGAACCGCCAGGCATAGGCGTGGTCGCCGAGCAGATCGATGAAGCGCCGGAAACCGGCGATGCGTTCCCCGGTCAGGTCGATGCACTTGACGCGGCCGAAGCGGCGATCGCTGACCGCGCCGAAGAGTCCGGCGCCCCATTCGATGGCTTGGCGCTGGGCGCCATCGCGGTCGATCACCATGAGGCCCAGACCGAGATCCGTACGCCAGCCCGGACGCTCGCTGGGATTGACGCGCAGCATCGACCACGGCACGGCGATCTCGGCGTTCCAGCCGCTGGCGGTGCGGATGACGCGGGCATTCAGGTGGGCACCGTCATCGCCCTGCGGCTGATAGTCCTCGTCCACCTGGCCAGCGGCGCGGCCGGAACGCTGCACCAGCCGCGTGCGGCCATCGACCAGCGCCACGGTCAGCACCAGGGGTTGGATCTCGCCACCGTCACGGGTGGGATCGGGATCGATGCCGAGCACCAGGCTGTCGCCCTCATCGAGATCGGCGCCGGCGACCGCCGGCTGCCACTGATCATCCGCGACCGTGACCGCGACATACACCGAGGTCGCATCCCATTGCACGCGCGCCTGCGCCGCGAGATCGCCACGGCCGCGCCAGGCGTCGCCGCCCCGCACCTGACGCCGCTGGTCGAGCACGATGGCGGCCTCGCCGCTCCACTCGTCGAGCTGGCCATCGACGCGCGGCGAGCGTTCGCTGGCGAGCGCCGGGGCCTCCGGTGGAGTCTGCATGGTCAGCAGCAGGTCGCCGGTGGCGGTGGTGCGGTCACTGCGGCGGAGCTGCGCCAGCGCCGCCTTCAGCGCATCCGGCGGGGCGGGCGGCAGGCCACCGATGGCGACCACTCCCTGCTGGCCGGCGCACAGCACCAGATTGCCGAGCGCGACCACCGTGACCTCCTCATCGTGCTCCGCCGGTTCCAGGCCGTCGACGCGACCGGTGCCGGTGACGCGGCCATTGCCGAGGTCGAGCGTGATCCAGGTGAAACGCCGGCCCCAGTCGTCGGCGGTGATCAGCACCAGCGTCGAACCCACCACCGCGCGCCCGGCGAGGTTGCGGCGATGCCGTTCACCGATATCGGTCGCCCACTGCTCCTGATCCGGCTTGGCGAGATCGCGACAGACCACCACCCAGCGGTCGCGCTGGCGTTGATCAGTGCAGGAGAGCCAACGCGTGCCGACGATCAGCGGCGCCTCGGCGCCTTCCACGCGGTCCTTACGCTGGGTTTCGACCGTGCCGATGGTCTTGCCGGTGGCGCTCTCGAAGACCTGCAGCATCCACTGCTGGCCCTGACGACGCGCGAACACGCACAGACGCTCACTGGCGAAGGTGACGCTCGGCATCTCGCCCAGATCGGGGGTTTCCAGCCAACGCACCGCCGGCTTGGCCAGATCGATCGCCGTCAGCAGACGGCCGCCGGCGATGACCAGGGTGGTGCGTGTGGCATCGAGCGCGGTGACGATCTGGCGGAGATCCTGCACCACCGTGCGCAACTCTTCACTCCAGACCACTTCGCCCTGGACGGTGCGGACGTCGACGACCAGCTTTTGACCCAGTTGCCGCACCGTGGCCACCCGGCCGCCCGCGACCACGCAGGTGATGAGGGTGCCCGGGTAGTTCAGGCGGCCGCGCGGATTGCCGGTGGCGGCATCGAACAGGCTGATGCTGCTGGCGCCCAAGGGACGCAGCGCCACCAGCGTGGCATCACCGCTGATCAGGCTGCCGCCGCGTCGTTCGCGTTTGCGCTCATCGTCCTGATCGAGGATGAAGCCGCTGTCCTCCAGGGTCATGCCCTGGGTCCACAACAGCCGGCCATCCTGCGCCTGGCGCGCGACCACCGCGCGCTCGTGCAGGGCCAGCAGCAGACCACCCGCGGGCACCAGCGCGTCGAGTGGCCCGGCGCTGTCGGCCGCCCACGCGATCTGCTCGCCGTCATCGCCCAGGCGCACCAGGCGGTCACCGAGGTCGGCGTACACCGCATTGCCGACCGGCAGCACCGCCGCAGCGCCGGCCGCGGCCAGACGCCAGCGCAGCGCCAGCGGTGCGGCCAGCGGCGCGGCCGGCAGGCCAGTACCGCTGAGCGCCGGCATCGTGACCACCGGAACCACCCGCCGCTGGGCGGCCTTGGTGTCGCCGGTGCCGAGCTGGACCAGGCGGTCCTCACCGACCGCGAGCAGACGATCACCCAGGATGATGCTGTTGCCCACTGCCGCGCTGAGTCCGAATTCCGACCACGGCCGGCGGCCCACGACGTGGCCATCGGTGCTGTCGAGTTCGACCAGGGCCAGCGTGCTGCTGGCATACAGGCGACCGCTGCCCAGTCCGCTGAGGCCATGCAGCGCGCCGCCGCGCCAGCGCCAGCGTTCGCTCCCGTCGGCCACCGCGAGGCAGGCGATGCCATCGCCCTGGATGAAGAGGGCGTCGCCCGACACGCCGATGAGGGCACTGGCATCGCTGAACGGCAGGCGCCAGCGCACCGCGCCATCGTCACGGCGGATGGCCAGCAGAGCCAGGCTGTCGCGCGGTGCGAGGTAGACCGTCTCGCCCGCCACCACCACGCGTGGGCTGCGGTTGGCGAGCCGGCGGATGAGCGTGGCGCTGGCCTGCGGATCGAGGCGGGCGCGCGCATAGGTCGCGGCCCAACGTACGCGTCCGGTCAGCGCATCGGCAGCGACCACGCCACCCATGTCGGTGGCGACGTAGATCTCGCCCCCCGCGACGGCCGGCGCGGCGAGGTGTTCGCCCAGCGGAATCTCCTGCTGGGTCGACGTCACCAGATTGGCCACGCCATCCGCCAGCGGGGTGCGCCAACGCAGGCTGCCATCGACCAGGTCGAAGGCCGCCAAGGTGTTGCGCGCGCGATTGTCGCGTTCGTTGAAGACCGCGTAGACCAGGCCGTCGGTCACGGTGCCGGGGCTGATCGCGTCGCTGTTGCCGAGCACGGTGCCGGTGGCCCAGCGCAGCGCGCCGGTGGCGGCGTCGCGGGCTTCGATCACGCGTACGTCACCGCGGCGTACCCGTGCGACCACCACCCCGTCGGCGACGCTGACGGTGCCGTCGCGGTTGCCGGCGAAGTTCGCGGCGCTGACGGTGGACCCCTGCTCGACGCCACCGCTGCGCCAGCGCAGGCCGCCGTTGTCCAGGCCGATGGCGAAGACCTCCTGATCGCTGGCGAGATACGCGACACCGGCCTGCACCGCCGGCTGCAGTCCCAGGTGATGATAGGTCGAGGGCGCGAAACGATGGGCGGCGACCTGTTCAGACAACGGCACCGGTAGCAGCGTTTCCGTCAGCAGGGCGATCGGCTTGGGGGCGCCCACCCCGGCGCCGCTGCGCGCCGGCGAACCGCCGGCGGTGGGCCAGTCCGGCGACGTCGGGCGCGCCGCGATGGCCGCGCGCCGTTCGGCGACGAAGGCCTTCAGCGGCATGGCGCCACCGCGGACGGTGACCGTCGCGGTCCCGTGTTTCTCCAGCAGTGCGGCGTAAGCCGCTGCCGCCCCGGCGTGGTCGCCGGTCAGCTCCAGGGCATAGGCGCGGCGCGCATCGAGCTGGGCGGCAGCGGCCGCATTCGTTCCCGCCGACAACCATCCCAGGGCCGCGGCGGCACGGTTGCCATGCCCGGCTTCGAGGGCGAGATCGGCGATGCGCGTCAAGGCGGTGGCGGCCGCAGCGGTGGCGGGATAGGCCACCGCGACTTCACCCAGGGCGGTGGCATCGCCACCGGCGCGGCTCAGCGCCTCCTCGGCGCGACGGCCGCTCTGTTGGCGATAGGCCGCGAGGTTGGTCTCGTCGAGATTGCGCAGGCGTTCGCCCACCAGCGCGGCGACGCCGACCAGGGTCTGCTCATCGCGTTTGAGCAGCGTGTCGCCGTACTGGTCGATCGCGCGCTGATAGGAGCGCAGACCGCGCGCGGCATCGCCGCCGCTCAGCGCGCGTTCACCGGTGGCGAGCAGAGTTGCGGCATCGAGCGAGAGCGGGAAGGCGGCGCCGTCAGCGCGCGCACCGCGCACACGTTGCAGGCCGTCACGGATGGCTTGGCGCTGCTCCACGGTGACATCCGGACGTTGCTCCAGGCGCCGGTAGAGCGTCGCGGCCTCCTGCGGGTAACCGGCCAGACGGTAGAGCTCGGCCAGCCCCACGCTGGCCTTGCGCCGGATGTCGGCATCGAGCGTGGCGCCGATCTGGCGCGTCAAGGCGGTGGCGGCGCCGGCGGCATCGCCGCTGTCGAGCAGCAGGCGCGCGGCCAGCAGGGGCAGGGTCTGCACCACCTCGTCGCGCCCGGCGAAGGCGCGGCGTTCGCTGGCGGCCAGCAGCCAGCGCATCAGCTCGGCGGCGTCGCGCAGCAGGCGTGGACGCTCGCGACGCTCCTCCACCATCCGCTGGGCGATGGCGATCTGCACGGCCGGCGCATCGCTCAGGGCGCGGGTGGCGAGGCGCGCCAGCGCAGTGGCTTCCTCCGCCCGCTCGGAACCGATCTCGCCGGTGATCAATTCGAGCAGGGCCTCGGCCGCGCGCACGCGGCGCGGACCCTGTTCGAGCAGCGCCAGGACGTCGGCCAGGCCGCGGGTGCCGGTGGCGGCGCCACCGATGCGCAGGTGCACGCCCCAGTCCCCGTTGCCGTTCTGGATCATGCACAGCACCTGGTTGGTGCCGGCGTTGAAACGCACCGGAATGCGGATCTGGCCAGGGACGACGCCACGGCTCTCGCGGTCTTCGTGGACCTTCTTGCCATTGAACCACACCACCAGGCCATCGTCGGCACCCAGCAGCAGTTCACCGTCGCCGGCCTGCGGCACGGCGACGGCGCGGTAGACGAAGGCCACGCATTCGTTGGCGTTGAGCAGCGCGCTGAGATTGAGGATGCCATCGCGATAGGCGCTTTTTTCCGGACGCGTCCAGCGTTTCCCTTGGATCTCGGCGCGCAGATCGACCTTCGCCGGATCGACCGGCGGCTTGCCATAGGCGATGAAGTCGGGATTGGGGAACGGGCCGATGACGTGGAAGTCGGTCACTACCGGCGCCACCAGCGGTTCGCCATCTCCGGCGGGGAGGGCGGTCGGGGTCTTGAGCGCTTCCTGCAGCAGGCGCGCGCCGACCTCGCTGTCGGCGAGCACCGCATGCGCCGCGGCGACCCGCCAACGACCCAGGGCGGCGTCGCCACTGGCGGCCTCGGCGGCTTTGCGTGCGGTCGTGACCAGTGCATGGCCAGCGCCCGGCGCCCGCTCGAGGGCGAGGCGATAGGCCGCCACCGCGCCGGCGAGGTCGCCATTGGCGGCCAGGGCTTCGGCGAGTTCGCTCTGCAGGCTTTCCCAGGTCGACTCGCCGTCGCGCACGCTGGCGAGGCGGCGCAGGGCGGCGCTGCGTTCCGCCGGCTTGCCGGCCGCTTCCATCATGCCGGCCTGGAGGGCGAAGACCCGTGCCTGGCGCGCGCGGTCGCTGCCGGCGACGGCGAGGGCGGGCGCACTGTCGCGATCGCGGGCCATGGCCTGCAGCTGGAATTCGAAGGCCAGCGGGTCGCTGGCCGGCAGCCGCGCGGCGACCGTGCGCAGCTCAGCGGCGATGAGGCTCTCCTGGTTCAGCGCCAGGCGCAGGCGCGCCCGTTCCAGGGCGGCCTCGGCCAGGGTCGCGCCATCGGTGGTGGCATCCTTCGCCAGCTCGTCGGCCGCCGCCAGTGCGCGCTCGGGAAAACCCATGCTCTCCCACAGCCGTACCAGATTCAGACGCGTGGTCGGACGATCGAGGTCTTCGCCCATCAGACGGCGGCGCGCGAGCTCCTCGATGTCCTTGAGCACCGCGCCGTCATCGCGCAGTTCGCGATGCAGGCGGGCGCGGCTGAACGACAACGCGTCGACCTGCGTGCCGCTGAGCCCATCCCGCTCAAGCCCACGTCCGAGCGCCTCCGCGGCCAGGCGGCGTTGGCCGAGGACCTCCCACCAGCGTGCGATCTCGAGATACGCCGCGACGCATCCATCGCCCTCGGCGGTGAAGGCTGCGATCGCCTGCGTCAGATCGGCGACGCGCTGGGTCGGCGCGGCCGGCTCGTGGCGCAGAGCCAGGCGGCTGGTGCCCTCGTGCGCGGTGCGCAGGCGCACCAGCACCAGGTTGGTACCGGCCACGAGCGGCACCGTGGCGGCGAAACGGTCCGGCACGATGTCGGATTCCCAGCTGTTGCGCTTGTCGGCGACCTGACGGCCGTTGACGAACAGCGTGGCGGCACGGGCGCCATCGAACCACAGGCGCTCCCAGCGGGCGACGGTGCAGGTGATGGTGGCGGCGGCGTAGACCACCTGGTGTTCACGCGTGGCGCCGGTGAGCTTCTTGAGATTGAGCGTGCGACGATCGCCGTCGTGGTCGCCGACGAAGGGTTTCCAGCGCGCCTCCTGCCCGCTGATGAGCGGCAGACCGGCGCTGGTGTCGCGGGTGTACTCGATGCCGTACGGCTGGTCCGAGGGCGGCAGCGGGCCGAGCACATGCCATTGGTCGACGGTGCTGGCGGTGAGCTCGCTGGCGGCCACGTCCTCGAAGCCGGCGGCCTTGGTCACCAGCCGCGCGCGTGGCAGGGTCGGGACTCCGGTGGTGAGCTGCAGCGCGCTGAGCGCAGTGGTGAAGGACTCCTTCCAGCCGCTGTCGCGGCCATCGTTGGCGAGCAGCGGCTTGCGCTTGTCGGCCTCGTCGCCCGGCAGCATCCGTCCGACCACCACCCGCACCGGCGGTTTGGCCAGGGCCGTGCCGGCACGCGGCAGGGTCGCCAGCGTGTGCCAGGTCACGCCATCGGCGCTGATCGCCGCCGAGACGTCGTTGCTGGTGATGACCAGGCGCAGATGGGCCGGGGCCTCGTTGCTATAGAGCGGCTGTTCGCTGCCGTCACGACCGACCGCGCCGGCGACGATCCACTGCGCCCAGCCGCGCCGACGGCCGGGTTCCCAGCGTTCGACGCCTTCCAGGCTCATGCCGCCCAGGCCGATCTGCACGGCGTGGCCCGCGTCCCACCACACCGCGATGCCGGTGGGGATGCCGCCGAGTTCACGTGGCTTTTCCGCCGCCACGGTGGCGGTGACGATCAGCGGCGCGGCGTCGCTGCCGTCGCTGGCGAGATCGTGTGAGAGCAGGGCATGACGATGGGGCAGGGCTTGGAAGAGCAGGCGGCCCGCCTCGAAACGGATGGCCGCGCCTTCGCCCGTCGTCGGCTCCCAGCCCGCCGGCGGGCGATCGCCGCCATGATCTACCGGCCACACCAGATCGGCGGCCACCGACGGCAGCCAGCAGCACATCAGGACGAGGGCGGCGGCGAGCGGATTCATGCGGAACATCCTGGAGTCGTTGAACAGAACGGGCCGGGCAGCGCGCACCAGGCGATCAGCGATTCTTGTACGTCCCATGTCTACCGTCCTAAAGAAGGCAGTTCAAACCGCAGAGGGCGCAGAGGCTGCAGAGTTGAGAAATACCAGCTCTGCGGCCACTGCCCCCACAGCGGTTTGAACTGCCTTAGTTAGGACGGTAGACATTGGACGTACAAGAATCGCAGATAGCCGGGTGCGCGCTGC
>JANPIY010000670.1:0-7944 GCA_031425255.1 Planctomycetota bacterium | reverse complement strand
CCTGGTTCGGCACCCAGATCCACGCCCGCCGGGTGACGGTGAAGAAGGTGCTGCTCACTGGTGGCGGCTCCGGGCTCGAAGGGTTGGAGACCTACCTGCAACGCCGCTTCGGTCTGCCCGTCGCCCGCCTGGATCCTTGTGATGGGCTGAGCGGTCTGGCTCCCGAACGCGCATATGAATTCGCTACGGCCATCGGCTTGGCGGTGGCGGCGGCGGATACCATCCCCGGAACCTGCCGACTCGATCTCACGCCCGATGGGGTTCAGCGCCAGCGGCTGTGGCGCAGCCGATTGGTATGGCCATACATCGCGGCGGCGTGCCTGGTGCTGTCCGCGGTACTGGCGGGCTGGACCATGCTGTCCAACCAATGGGTCGCCGAGGCCAATCTCGCGGCCTTCGAATCCTTCCAACAGCGCCACGATGAGCTCAAAGCCAAACTCGACGCTCTGGGCAAGGAACGCGACGGGCTGTCCGAAGACCTGCGCGCCATCGCCGGCCGCGTGTATGCCGGCCGCGACCTGCTCTACACCGTGCGCGCGCTGAAGGAGCAGACGGTGAATTCCCCAGAGCTCTGGATCACCAGCCTGGAGACCGTCGATATCGCCGGCGACGCCGACGTCAGCGACACCAAGGATGCCACTTCGGTCAGCCGCGGGTTGTACGGCGGCGCGCGCCCGCCGTCTGGCGATGGCAAGGGTGCGCGCCGTGACACCGCCATCGATCGCGGAGCGGTCGACGTCGAGGGCCTGGTCAAGTTCGACGACAAGCAGACCGACGTGAAGATGAATAAATTCTTCGAGGACTACAAGGTCGCCATCGCCAAGTGGCAGATCGCACCCACCGCGCCCGGGCTGTTCCGCGACGAGAAGGTGCTCACCCATCTGCTCGAACACAACGATCAGGGCAAACCTGCTGGCGGTCGCCCGCCGCGGCGCGCGGCGGCGCAGGCTGCGGTCGAGCCTGGGCGTTTCCCCTTCAAGCTGCGCTTCTTCTTCCAGCCCACCCAACTCGATGAGATCACCTCCGACGGTCCGGTGTCGCAGGTGCCCAAGGCCGTGGAGGCCGCACCATGATTCCCGATATGAAAAAAGAGGCGCAGACCGGCTGGCTCACGCTCGCTGGCGCGTTCGCGGTGGCGATGATCGCGCTGTGGATCATCAGTGACGGCGGCGCCTTGGCTGACCAGGCGGAGCAGGCCCGGGCTGCGCTGGCCACCGGTGGTCACGAGGACATGCAGGTCCACGTCGAACGCCAGGTGGAGGCCAATCAGGACCTGCGGAAGACCATCGAGCAGCTCAAGCAGGATACCAACTTCCTGCTCGCGGATGAGTTCGGCATCCGCGCCGATGAGCGTCAGCCCGGCTATTTCTTCAAACGCAAGTTCGTCGAAGTGCGTGAGCGCCTGCGCGACAAGGCCGAGGCCAAACGCATCGCCTATGATCAGAATCTCGGTTTCGGCGCCGACCCCGCCGTCCCCGATGACCGCCAAGCACCCTACCTCATGACCATGCTGCAACTCAGCGAAAAGATCGTGGGCATCGCGCTCGAGACGCCGATCCCACTCGAATCGCTGGCGGTCACCCACAGCGTCGCCATCGATACCGGCCCCGAATCCAGGCCGGTGCTGCTGCGGGAATACCCACTCAAACTCGAGGTCAGGGGTGGCCTCAAGGACATCCTGTGGATCCTGCATCGCATCAGCCAGGTCGACCCGGCCAGCGCCGATGGCAAACGCCGCGACTATCCCCTCATCTTGCGCGGCTTCTCCATCAAGAGCGAGAATGCCAAGCCCAAGGATGCGATTTCGCAACTCGACGCGGTATTCGAGCTCGCCGCCATGCGTTTCATCACGGAAGAGGAGCGCGCCCAGGATCCGCTCGCCTTCCAGCCGGTGAGCGCGGGTGGCGGTCTGCGCGGCTCGAGCGCGGGGAAACCGGTGTTCCATGCGCGTCCCTGAGCTCCAGCCGTTGGCTGCCGGCGCCGCTGCGATCCTGCTGATCGCCAGCGTCGTGTGGTGGGGGGTCAGCGCGCCCGAACTGATCGACCCCGGCCAACCGACCTGGAAAGGCGCCGATATCGTGCGCCTGCAGGCGGCGGTGCCGGAGATCGCTGATTTCGGTGAATTCTACACCAACAACTACAATCCCTTCGTCCCGTTGCCGGCACGGCGTGATGAGGATGAACGTTTCAAGCCGACCCGCCGGGTCGACCCGACCCCACCGCGGCCAGAGAAGACCATGCTGCCGCTCAAGCCGCCGGTTGAGATCGTCGATCGTCCGCGGCCGGAACTGGTGTTCCCGAAGCTCACTCCCGCACCCAGCAACGCACCCGTGGCGTATGGGCTGGTGATGGTCGATGGTGAAGAGACGGTGATCGTGCGCATGCCGGATGCCGCCCAGTCGATCACCATGAAAGCCGGCACCAAGGTCGGCGGCTGGACCCTGGTGTCGATCGACAACGGCAACCTCGCGACCTTCCTCGATCCACAGGGCGTCGAGCAGCGTTTCGCCATCGGCCTCGGAGACCTGGCCTCGGCTCCGGGAGCCCCGGAAGCGGTCGCACCTGAAAAAGGCCCAGGGAAAAAAGGCGCCCCGGGCGGCGGCCCGATCCCCAAGCCTCCCGGCGCATCTGGACCCAACGGACGTCCAGGTTCCGCTGGCGGGATGGATGGGCCGATTCCCAAACCGCCGTCGCGGGAAGAACGTCGACGCAAAGAACCCCCGACCGACGGCGCCAAGCCGCCGCCGCCTCAGAAGTAGGGCTCTGCGGCGTTTCGTGTGGGTCTCATGCCTGCCATCCTCGCAAGAAGGCAGTTCCAACCGCAGAGGCCGCAAAGGGCGCAGAGCGTGACTGCTCAACTCTGCGGCCTCTGCGGCCTCTGCGGTTAGACCGTTCGCGAGTTTTTCCGGCAGAAAGAACCCACATGGAATGCCGCAGAGCCAGAAGTAGGAAGCGCACGCAGCCGGTGCTGTCGTCCACCGCGACGTTCACACCACCCGGTTGCGATCCTCGCCCTTGCTGAAGGCAGCCAGGTTCGCCGCGACCTCACCGATCAATCGGCTGCGGGCTTCGACCGTGCCCCAGGCGATATGCGGCGTCACCACCACTCGTGATGACCAGGCGGCACTAGGATCCAGCAACGGATGTCCAGCCGCTGGTGGTTCCCGACTCAACACGTCGATGCCCAACCCACCCAGGTGCCCGCTGGCCAGCGCAGCGATCACCGCGGCCTCATCAAGCAACGGGCCACGACCGGTGTTGATCAGCAAGGCCCCGGGCTTCATCCGTTGCAGGAAGGTGCCGTTCACCAACGCGTTGGTCGCTGGCGTCAGCGGGCAATGCAGGCTGATGACATCGGCCTGCGGCAGGGCTTCTTCCAGGGGCATGCGACCCGGGGTCGCCGAGCCGGGCACCGCCGCTGCGATGACCCGCATGCCGAACGCTTCGGCGATCCGCCCCAGGGCCGAGCCGATCGCCCCCATGCCGATGATCACCATGGTCTTGCCCGCCAGTTCGCGCAGTGGCTGGGTGAAGAAGCAGAAGTCGGTGCCCGCCGCCCAGACACCGCTCTTGCTCTGCCGGGAATGGCCGGCGACATCGGTGGTCAGATGCAGCACCAGCGCCATGACCAGTTGGGCCACCGAGGCGGTGGAGTACCCAGGCACATTGCTGACCGCCACGCCGTGCGCCTTCGCCGCCGGCAGGTCGATCACATTGGTACCGGTCGCCATCACGCCGATATAGCGCAGCCCGCTGCCCGCCAGCGTGGCGATGGCCTGCGCGTCGATCACCACCTTGTTGGTCAGCACCGCCTCGCAGCCGCGCGCGTGCGCGAGCACCTCGGCCTGGGCCGTGCGCGGGAAGACCTGGACCTCGCCCAGCGCGCGCAGCGCCTGCCAGCGGTCCTCGCCCTGGTCGGCGGTGAAACTGTCGAGCACGGCGATGCGCATGGGATCTCCGGATGGATGGTGCACGGATGGATGGCCAGCGGGAGGGGGGCTTCCTCACCGCCAGTGCGCCAAGACGCAAAGGAAGAGGCGTAGGCCCTTCGGCATGAGCCCATGGTCTGGGCTGACGACGGCAACCTCAGTCTGTGGCCCTTTGCGCCTTTGCACCTTGGCGGTGAACCCTCCCCGTACGCGTGCTACTGCCGGTTGAGCTGTTCCAGCCCATGCGCCACCCGCAGCACCAGATCGTCCGCGAATTGCGCGCCCTGCAGTTGCAGGCCGATGGGCAGGCCCAGGGCATCGTTGCCGAAGGGCACCGATACCGCCGGAACGCCGGAAAGGTTGGCAGCGATGGTGAAGATGTCCGAGAGGTACATCTGCAGCGGATCGCTGAGCTTCTCGCCGGCCTTGAAGGCAGTCGTCGGGCTGACCGGTCCCAGCAGCACGTCGCACGTGGCGTACGCCTGCTCGTAGTCGCGGCACATCAGGCGACGGACCTGCTGCGCCTTCTTGTAGTACGCATCGTAGTAGCCGGTCGAGAGCACGTAGGTGCCGAGCATGATGCGGCGCTTGGCTTCCCGGCCGAAACCCTCGGCGCGGCTCTTGGAGTAGAGTTCGTGCAGATTCTGCGGTTCGCTGGTGCGATGGCCGAAACGCACACCATCGAAGCGCGAGAGATTGGAGGCCGCCTCACCGGTGGCGAGCACGTAATAGATCGCCACCGCGAACTTCTCGTGCGGCAGCTCCACCGGGACCAGCGTCGCGCCGGCATCGGCGAGCGCCTTCTTGGCGCGTTCGAGCGCGGCGCCGACCTCGCTCTGGAGGCCGTGGGCATGTCCAGGAACGTAGCCGACCCGGAGGCCGCGGATCGAGCCGAGCGACAGGCTGGTCGCCGCCTGCAGCAGACCGGCATGGTTGCGTCGGGCGCTGGTCGAGTCGTGTTCGTCCCAGCCGGCCATGCGCTCCAGGCACAATGCCGCGTCGGCGACGTTGCCGGCGAAGGGGCCGATCTGGTCGAGACTGGAGCCGAAGGCGATCAGGCCATAGCGGCTGACCGTTCAATCGGTCGGCTTCATGCCGACCACGCCGCACAGGCTGGCGGGCTGACGGATCGATCCACCGGTGTCCGACCCCAGCGCCAGCGGCACGATGCCGGCCGCCACCGCGGCGGCGCTGCCGCCCGAGCTGCCGCCAGGAATACGCGTCGGATCGATGGGATTCTTCACCGGTCCGTAAGTGCTGGTCTCATTCGACGAACCGAAGGCGAACTCGTCCATGTTGGCGGTCGCCACCACCACGGCGCCGGCCTGTTCCAGGCGCGCGACCGCGGTCGCGGTGTAGGGCGCGACGAAGCCCTTGAGGATCTTCGAGGCGGCGGTGGTTTCGAGGCCTTCCGCGCAGAGGTTGTCCTTGAGCGCGAAGGGCACGCCGGCGAGCGGCAGGTGTTCACCGTGCTTGATGCGCACGTCGATGCGTCTGGCGGCGGCGATCGCCCGCTCGTGATGGACGCGGATAATGGCGTTGCAGGTGTCGGCCTTGGCGCGGGCGAGCGCGGCCTCGACCTCGACCAGCGCGCTGGTGCCGGCATTGACCTTGGCGGCGATGGCGATGGCGGTGGGTGAGCGGCTCATCGTTCCACCGCTTTCGGGACCAGGATGGCGACCTCGTTGCGGGCCGGCGCATTGGCCAGCACCTGCTTCTGCTCGAGCATCGCTCCCGGCACGTCCAGACGGGTGACGTTCACCAGGCCGGCGACATTGGCGATCGGCTCGATGCCGGTGGTGTCGACGCTCTGGAGCTGCTGGACGTACCCGACGATCGCTTCCAACTCGCCCGCCATGCGCTGCATCTCGCCATCGCTCAAGGCGAGGTTCGACAGTTTGCACAGATGACGCACATCCTGCTCGGTGATCGGCACGGGGCTTCTCCTGGGGAGGGAGGAGCGTAGGGGGATGGGGCGGATGTCCAATCCGAGCGGCCGGGATGCGAGCCCCCCTTGTCGCTCGGCCACGCGGCCGGACCATCCCGTCCATGCTCCTCGCCTTCGAATCGGTGGCGCGCACGGCATCGGCCTGCGTGCTCGACGCCGCCGGTCGCGAAGTCGCCTTCGCTGATCTCGGCGGGGGCGAGGCGGAACGGGGACTGGTCTCCCTGCTCGATGGACTGATCCGCACGCATGGCCGGCCGACGGCGCTGGCGGTGGCCAACGGCCCAGGGAGTTTCACCGGCCTGCGCATCGGGGTGGTCGCGGCCCGCACCCTGGCGTGGATGGAGCAGGTGCCGGTCCATGCGCTCGACAGTCTCGCGGCGCGGGCGGCCCAGGCCGGGGACGGCTTGTGGTGGGTGGTCGCACCGCTCAAACGCGACACCACCTTCCATGGCCTGTTCCGCGTCAGCGCCGGCGTGCTGGAGGTCCTGCAGCCGACCGTCGCCAGCGCCGATGCCAAGGCGGTCGTCCTGCATGCACTGACGGCGCAGGCGGTGGCGATAGGCCCGGCATTGACCGCCAAGCCCGGGCTGGCGGCGCACTGGTGCCCTGGGATCGCCCTGGGTGATCCCGCACCGCTCACCGCTCGCGGCGTGGCGCGGCTGGCGCCGCAGGTGCCCGCTCAGCCCTGGGACCAGCTCCTGCCGGCCTATCACCAGGCGAGCGCGCCCGAACTGCAGCGTGCGCGCGCCGCCCTGCTCGCCAACGCCGGGGTCGCTCCCGCGCAGATACCTGGATCTTCCACGTGAACTCCGCATCCCGCACCCCGCACCCCGCACGCTGCCGCGATGACTTGGCGTAACCGCGTCGAGATCAGCTACTCCGCCCTGCGCCACAACGTCGCCGCCGTGCGCGCGGCCGCCGGCGGTCGCGCGGTGGTGGCGGTGGTCAAGGCCGACGCCTATGGCATCGGCCTGGAGCGTTGCGCGCGCATCTATCACGACGGCGGCGTCGCCGCCCTGGCGGTGGCGGCGATGCTCGAAGGCGACCGCATCCGGCGCATGGTCCCGGATGCGCGCGTCATCCTGCTCGGCTCGCCGTTGCCGGAGGAGCGCCGCGCGGTGGTCGCCAGTCGCTACGAGGTGTGCTGCTCCAGCCTCGATGAGATCAACGAGTACGCGCACCTCGCCGACCCCACGGTACCGATGCCGGTCCATGTCATGGTCGACACCGGCATGGGGCGTTTTGGTGCTCTGCCACAGGAGGCGGCGGCGATGGTGGCGCGGGTCCTGGCCGCACCGGCGTTGCGCCTGGCCGGCATCGGCTCCCATTACCCGCAGGCGGACGAGCCTGGTTTTTCCACCTCGCAGGAAGCGACCTTCGCGGCGCTGCTCGCCGATCTGCCGCCGCTGCCCGCCGACTGCTGGCTCCACTACGCCAATTCCGAGGCGTTGATGCTGCGGCCCGCAGGTCCAGGCGCGGTGGTGCGGGTCGGCCTCCTGCTGACCGGAGTGGTACCGGATTCGTGCCCCGACCCTGGCGTGATCCCAGCCCTCCGCTGGGTCAGCAGCCTGAGCCTGACCAAGTGCCTGCCCAAGGGCCATAGCATCAGCTACAACCGAACGCATGTGCTCGCGCGTGACACCGTGGTCGGCATCGTCCCGGTCGGCTACGCGGATGGTTTCCCGATCGCGTTGTCGAATCGCGGCGAGGTCCTGGTCCAGGGCCAGCGCTGTCCGGTCCTGGGCCGGGTGACGATGGATTACTGCATCGTCGACCTCAGCGACCTGCCGCACGCCCCGGTCCCGGGCGAGGGCGTGGTGCTGATCGGCACGCAGGGTGAGGAACGGATCACCGTCACCGACCTCGCGCGCCAGGCCGGCACCATCCCGTACGACATCCTCTGTGGATTGCGCGGCCGCTGCGAAGTGGTGGGGGTGCCATGACCTCGATGTCCGATGTCCGATGTCCGATGTCCGACGTCTCGTGATACGGCGCCGCCGGTCATCGATTGGGACCTGAAGACATCGTGGCTGTCGACATCGGACATCGGACATCGGACATCGGACG
>JANPIY010000669.1:0-2395 GCA_031425255.1 Planctomycetota bacterium | reverse complement strand
GCGAAGGGCCTCAGCCGACGTTCGCGTGTGATGGCGTCGGCGGTCACCTGCGACAGGCCGGCGACGCGGTGGAAGCCGATGCGGAGGGCGCGGGCCTCTTCGCCGGCGGTCGTCGGCGGCTCGGCGCGCGTGCGCCACTGGCTGCGCTGGACGCACGGCGGCAGGATCTCCAGGCCCAGGCGGCGGGCCTCCTCGGCGTAAACCGAGGCGTCATAGAAGCCGCCTTCGTTGGCGATCACCCGTCCCAGGAACACCGCGGGATGATGGGCCTTGAGGTAGGCGCACTGGAACGACACCACCGCGTAGCTCGCCGAATGCGCCTTGGCGAAGGAGTAGCCAGCGAACGAGGAGATCATCCGCCAGATCAATTCGATGGTCTCCTCATCGATGCCCTTGGCGCGGCAGCCCTCCTGGAAACGTCCGACCAGGTGGGCCAGGCGCTCGGCGGTATCGCTGCGGCCCAGGGCCTTGCGCAACTGGTTGGCCTCGCCGCTGCTAAAGCCGGCGATGCGTTGGGCCACCACCATCACGTCCTCTTGATAGGACAACACGCCGTAGCTGTCGCTGAGCAGGTCGCGCATCGCCGGGTGCAGGTACCAGCGCTCCTCTTCGCTCTGGCGATCCTGTTCTTCGCGCGTCCGTCCATCGTTCAGCGCCTTGTGCCGCATGATGTAGGTACGGATGAATTCCATGCCCGCGGGGCGGATGATCGAGGAGTGCACCACCAGGCGATCGAACCCGCCGTCGGCGACCTTGGCCTGCAACTGGCGCATGGCCGGGCTCTCGATGTAGAAGCAGCCGATGGTGGCGCCAGTTTTCAGCAACTGCCGGGTCGGCTCGTCACCCTGTGGCTGCCAGGTCGCCTCGTCGATCGGCGTGCCGAAGTCCGCGAGGTCCTGCAGCGCATCGCGCACCACCGCCAGGCTGCGGTTGCCGAGCACGTCGATCTTCACCAGCCCGAGCAGTTCGGCGCCGTCCTTCTCCCAGGCGATCGCCGGCATGGCGCGCATGGCGGCGGGTTCATCCGGAGCGGGCACGCGCTTGGCCGCCGGGTGCACCGGCACGATCTCCGCCAGCGGGCCGCTGGTGATGACCACGCCACCGCAGTGGACGCCGAGGTGGTGCGGCGCGCCCACGATCTGCTGTGCTGCGGTCAAGATCCGTGGCCAGGGTTCCGGCAACGCTTCCGACCGCCTGCCGTCCCGATCGACGCCGAAACGGGCGAGGTCGTGCAGGCGCGCCGCCATGGTGGTGATGGCGCCATCGCCCTGACCGTGGGCGCGAGCGGCCTCGCGCAGGGCGCCGTCGAGCTTCAGGTGCAGGTGGGTCGCCACCACGCCGACGCGTTCGGCGCCGAAGCGGCCGAGGATCTCGCTGAACACCGCGTCGCGTTCGTCCCAGGCGAAATCCACATCGATATCTGGCGGATCGCTGCGTTCCGGCGCCAGGAAGCGCTCGAACAACAGGCGCGAAGCCAGCGGATCGACGTTGGTGATGCCGAGCAGATAGACCACCAGGCTCGAGGCGGCCGAGCCGCGACCACACGTGCGCCGGCCGCGGGCGATCGACCACACCGTCAGCAGGTACGGAGCGAACTGTTTGTCGGCGATGACGCGCAGTTCGTGTTCCAGCTGGGCGGTCAGTTGGGCGGTGACGCCAGCGGGGTAGCGACCGGGGATGCCGGCGACGGCGAGGGCACGCAACTGGTCGTTCGCATCGCCGGCGCTGAACTGCTGAGGCGTCGGCGGGTGGTGCAGGTGTTTGCCGCTGGTGTCCGGCACATGCCAGGACCCGGCGCGCAGGTCGGCGCTGCGTTCCAGTTGGTCCTCGTAGCCGCGGTAGGCCGCCGGCAGCGCCAACAGATCGCTCAGCGCGTCGCCCCCGGCTTCGCGCGCATCGATGGTGCCGCGTTCGCGCATGGCGCGCAGCACGCCGGCGGCGGCGCGGTCGGCATCGACGTGGGTCAGCAGCGGGACGGCGACCGGGGGGAAGGGCATCGTGCCGGTCGCCGGGCGCAACCCGGCGCGCCAGTACACCGTGGCGCCGGCCTGGGCGAAACGCCGGCCCGTGCCTACGTCACGCACCAGCGCCACCAATCCACCAGCATCAGCGCCGCACTGCGCCAGCAGGCCGTCGTCGGTGCTACCCGCATGGCGTGCGCTCAGCAGGCGGCAGAGGCGGGAGTAAGCCTCGGCACTGGTCGCCAGCAGCACGGTGTCGCTGCCCGACAGACGAAGCACCGCACCGATCGCCAGGCGTCCACCCCAGGCTTCCATCACCGCCGGCAGCGCGAGCAGATCGTCGCGGTCGGTGAGGGCTGCCCAGGGTGCGGTTGGGCCGGGTGCGGAAGGTGGAGCCCGGGGTTCCGGTACGGCTGGTGCCGTGGGCGCGGTGG
>JANPIY010000668.1:0-14037 GCA_031425255.1 Planctomycetota bacterium | reverse complement strand
TCGGTGTCGCTGGCTCTCAGCGCGGTTTGTAATGCCTCGACCTCGGCCCGCCGCAGGGCGCCCTCCTGTTTCGCCGTATTGCCCTGCTCGGCGCTGTCACGCAACTGGCCCTGGATGAGTCGGATCTGGGCCAGGTCAGCTTCATGCTGCTGCTCGAGATTGGCGATGTCGCGGATCAGGCGCTCATCGGATCCAGCCACCGCGACGGCAGTGGTATTCGGATGCTGCGACCAGGTCCATGCGGCGGCGCCGACGCCACCGAGCGCCAGCAGCAACGAGGCGGCCGTGGCCCAGCGCCAGCTCCGTGATTCCCGCACGACCGACAACGGCGACGCCGTGGGCGGCTTGAGCAGCCCAGACGCCACCGGCGCATAGATGTGGGTACGAGCGAGCTCCGGATCCGGATCCTCCAGCGCAGAGATCTCGCCGGTGATCGCCCCGCAGAGCGCCAAGGGCGCGGGAAAGGCCTGCGTCGCATCGCCCTCGCCACTGGTGCGATCGGCATCCAGGCCTTTGACGCCGGCGAAGCGCGTACGGCGGTTCCAGCGGAAATCGATGATCTGCGCGCCCGCCAGAGTAGCCCCGCGCAGATCGCAGCCGTTGAGCACGGTGCCGGAAAGCAGCGCGCCCGAGAGATCGGCTTCGCGCAGATCGGCCTCGCTGAGGTTGGTGCCACTGAGGTCGGCCCCGATCAGGCGCGCCCCACGCAGGTCGGCGCGTTTCAGACTGGTGCGGCGCAGTACCGCGTGGCTCAGCTCGCAGCCGCTGAGATCGGCGCCGTCGAGATACGCGTCACGCAGATCGGCCCGCGTCAGCCGGCGCAAGGGGAGTGGCGCACCCGCCCACTGCAGTCCGGCGAGATGGAACTCGCTGAGGTCGGTTTGGGCCAGGGCGTCGGCCTGCGCCAGCAGGCCACGCACATACGAATCGCTTTTGGTCACCAGCAGATGGTGCCACAGGCAGGTACCACCCGCGGTGGTCGCCGGATGCGGACACGGGGCGTGGGAATCCTGGTAGGTATGCGTGCAGGCGGCCATGACGGCTCCCAGGAGGATGACGATGCGTGGGCGTCAGTGGTGGGCGGGGGCCGTTGGCGACGGCGCGATGCGTGGGACCGTGCCGCCAGCGGGCCTGGTGGCCGGGACCGCGTGCAAGGTCGTGGCATCGTCGGCCGGCGCATGGCCGGACGGCTTCGCCGCTGGTGGATGGGCTGACGCGTCGGCGCCGTGCGCGGCGGGCGCCGAGGTGGAGATCTGCTGCCTGGTGGCGGCGTTCGGGTCTTTGACCACGCCGTCCTTCACCCCGCCCAGGCGCAAGGCGCGCCGACGCAGATCCTGGATCTTGGCGCTGTCGGGACGGAGCTGGTAATAATCGGTGGCGTGTTGCAGGGCCTTGATCGCGTCCGGACGTTGGTCGGTGTAGATGATTGCCAGCAGGTAGTGCGACTCGACATCGATCGCGCTGGAGGGATCGAACTGCGCGCCATCGACCTCGCGCGACAGCAGCTGGATCGCCGGTTCGTATTCGCCGATGGCGAAGTGGTAGGCACCGAGCAGGCCATTGGCTTGGGGATAATGCGGGTCGATCGCCAGCAGGGCCTTGAGGTCGTCGCGCATCGCCAGGCGCCGCGGGGGACGCGCGCGGTCGTTGAAGCGCGCGCGGCTGAACAGCGCATGCGGCAGGTAGGTCGGGCTGGCGACCTTGACCGCCTGATCGAACTCGACCAGCGGCTCGCCGCGCCCCTGGCGTTCATGGCAGAGCGCCAGGTTCACCCATGCCTCGGCGCGGGTGGGCGCCAACTCG
This sequence comes from Planctomycetota bacterium, assembly GCA_031425255.1. GTDB lineage: Bacteria > Planctomycetota > UBA11346 > UBA11346 > UBA11346 > BOG-1363. Next base: position 12,234 of record JANPIY010000668.1, on the reverse strand, counting down.
CGCGCCTTGCTGAGCGCGGTCTCGGCCTTGTCGAGCGCCTGTGGCTGATCGGACAGGGCGCCGAGGTAGAGCGTGCCCAGGTTGTAGTGACCACCGAAATGGGTGGGGTCGAGCGCCAGGCATTCCTCGTAGGCGCGACGCGCCTCGTTCCACGAGCTGATGCGCTCGCGGGCGGCACCAACGTTGAACCAGTGGTCGGCGGCCGCGGCACCACCGGCGGCCTGGCGGGCGGCGTCGAGGAAATAATCTTCGGCGATCTTCCACTCGCCACCGCGGAAGGCGAGGTAGCCGAGATTGCTCAGCACTTCCGGATGGTCGTGACTGACCTTGAGCGCCTCTTCGTACCAGCGGCGCGCCTCGCTATCCTTGCCGAGCTGTTGATGCGCGAGGGCGATGTTGAAGAGCGCCTGGAAGGAGGTCTTGTCGACGCCCAAGGCGCGCCGGTAGTGTTCGATGGCGGTCTCGAAACGCCCCTGCATGAGGGCTTCGTTGCCCAGGGCGGTGAGCTGCGCGGCGCTGCCGGCTTCCAGCACGGTGAGCTCGACGGCATGGCCCAAGGCCGCGCTCGCCAACAACACCAGGCATCCATGCCTGAATAGGTGCATGATCGCCCCCGTCAGAGTTCGTGGTCGAGCAGGTCGCTGAGCGGGCCGGCGAGCTCCTCGGGAGTGGCGGTGAAGCTGCCATCCTTGATCCGGGCCCGGAGGTCTTCGACCCGGTGCAGGTCCGCTGGGTTCATCGCTTTGAGGATGTCGACGTAGCGGGCGATGGCTTGCGGGCTGGTGCTGCCGAGCTCGACGGCATCGCCGCGACGGCCCTCTGGGGCCTTGGCCGCGCTGCGGCTGGCGGCCGCGTCGGTCTGACGTTTGCGCGTGGCCGGGTCGATCGGCCGCTGGTTACCGTGGATTTCCATATCTGCCTTGCCTGACGGGGCCGTGGTTGCCCGGCGCTGTCCTCAGTTACGGCCGCCCCGGCCCGCACTTGAGGGCAATTCACCAAGGGTCTTCAGAAAACTCAGGGATTCATCCCTAAACGCAAAAAGGGCCAGGGCTTAGACCATGACCCCCGAAGCGCTGGATGGGCTCGCAGCAACAGCCGCAGGCGAGCCCGCTCACTCGAACTTGATGACCTCGACCGGGCAGCCTTCGGCGGCTTCCTGGATCTGATCGGCGAGCTCCTCGCCCAGGGCGCCGCTCAGTGGGCTGCGCTCGGTCAGGTTGGTGGTTTGCTGGCCATCGACCCGCACTTCGGCGCGGATGTGGCAGCTGTCCTCGGTGACGTTGAAGACCTCGGGGCAGGTGGTCTCGCAGGCATTGCAGACGATGCAGCCTTCTTCGATCCAGACGCGCTTGATAGCCATGGTCGTGCTCCTGTCGCCGTTCAGACGCGGCCTTGGGCGGGCGGCGGAACCTAGCGGGGAAGGTGACGGTGACAAGCGCAGCCACGGGGGTGGAGGGTCCGAAGTCCAGGTCCGGGGTCCGGAGCCTCTGCTGATCGCTGGCACGAGCTGGCGATCCACACTTCCGGACTTCCGGACTTCCGGACCTTCACCACAGTCCCGCGCCATGCTCAACCGCCTCGTCCTCCTCCCGCTGCTGCGCATGCTGTCGCGGCTGGCGGTGGACACCGCTAGCCGCTTCGGCGGTTCGTTTGGCGTGCTGACTTTCCATTTTGGAATCCGCCGGCAGGTCGCTAGCCGCTGTCTTGGAACCGCCATGGGTCTGAGCGGCATCCGCCGACGCGACGTGGTGCGGCGCTCCTATGCCAGCATGGGCGCCTCCTTCACCGAGTTGTGGACCGTCGGGGGCGTCGATGGCCTGGAACGTCATCTGGTCGGCGGCAATCCGCGGTGGCTCGCCCAGCTCATGCAGCGGCATCCCGGCTGCGTGTTCCTGACCCCGCACCTGGGCAACTGGGACGTCGGCGGGCACGGCCTGGCGCGGCTGATGCCGAAGTTCCTGGCCTACGCCAAAGCGCAACACAACGCCGGGCTCGATGCCTTCACCAATACCCGACGCGCTCTCCTCGGGACCACCGTCCTGCTGACCCATCACGGTGATCGCACCACCGCGGTGCAGGTGCTGCGCGCACTGCGTGGTGGCACGCCGGTCGGGTTGATGGCGGACCAGGCCCCCTCCTCGCGTGAAGGCGCGCGCGCGGTGTTCATGGGTGTCGAGACCTATTGCCATTCCGGCCCTGGGTTCTTCGCCAAGCGGACTGGGGTGCCGATCATCCCGGGCCTGTGCGTGCGCCGGCGCGCGGGTGAATTCACCCTCATCGTCGGGCGGCCGCTGCCCGCGGCGGCCGGCGATGAGAGCGCCCTCATCCAGGCCTCGATGGATCTCCTCGCTGCGATGATCGCCGCCGTGCCTGGGCAGTACTTCTGGCAGCACAAACGCTTCAAGAACCACCTCGGCGTCGCCACGCGCAGCGTGGAGCCCTGGAAAGCGCAGGGCTTAAATCTCCTGCGCGATCCCCTACAAGCCCTGCCGCCGACCGGCTGCAAACCATGACCACCTCATCCGCACGAGGGGGGCAGCGCCGGAGGCGCGTTGTCAGGGGGTCGCCAGACCCCCTGACTACCAACCCGGCCCGGTCCGGCGCAGCCGGACGCTCCGCGCAGCGGAGCACGCCGCCGCAGGCGGAGGAAGGGCCTTCCCATGTACATTGATATCGAACCGAATGACAACCTTGATGAGCCGGTGATGGCGACGTTCAACGTCACCGGACCCGGCCGCGCGATCGCCGCCGTGCACCTCGACCTGGGCGATGGCGCCTGGCACTGGTGCGCGGTCACCGGCTGGCAGGACGGTCCGGTGCCGGCGCTCTACACCCCGATCGAAGAGAGCGGCGACGGCCCGGCGCGCCTGGTCACGGGTGGCGGGCACGGCGTCCGCCTGGCCCGCATCGCCGCGCCCGAGGCGGCGGCGCAGGTGCGCTGGTCGCTCAGCGATTCCACGCAATGGGCGGAACCCTTCCTGATCTGCATCCCGGATACCAAGGTCCAACCCGCGTGAGCCAGGTGGAGCGCATCCAGACCCATCCTCCCGACCGGCGCCGCCTGCCGGACGGCCAGACCGTGACCACCAAGTGGCCGGTGCTGACCTATGGCCCGACGCCATCGGTGAGCACCGCCGATTGGCGCCTGCGCCTATGGGGCGCGTGCGAGCATCCCGGCGAACTCGACTGGGCGGCCTTGTCAGCCCTGCCCTTCGTACGGGTGCAGGCCGACATGCACTGCGTCACCACCTGGTCGCGTTACGACTTCGTCTGGGGCGGCTACCGCGTGCGCGACGTGCTCGCCCTGGCCAGACCCACCGCGGCGTGCACCCACGTGATGCAGCACGGCTACGGTGGCTACACCACCAACACCGCGCTGGCCGACGTCATGGACAGCGACGCCCTGCTGGTGACCGAGGCTGATGGCGAGGCGCTCGACGTCGAACATGGCGGTCCGGCGCGCGTGGTGGTGCCGAAGCTGTGGGCCTGGAAGGGTGCGAAGTGGATCAATGGCTTCGAGCTGCTGACGCATGACCGCCGCGGTTTCTGGGAGGTCAACGGCTACCACAATCACGGCGACCCCTGGGGTCCCGGCGAGGAACGCTACAGCCACCAGGAACAGGCGAAGAAGACGCGCAAGGATGGCAACGATCTGCGCCGTCGCAGCTGACCCGCGGCGATGACATTGCCCTTTTCCGATTCCCTTCCCACCTCAGCATCCCCTCCCCATGCGTAGCTGCCTCCTGTTATTGCTGAACGTCCTGCTGGGGGCGCTGCTGGTGGCTGATGACCTCGCCGCGCAATTCACCGCCGCCAGTGGTGATCCGGCCGAGGTGATGGCGTTGATCGAGAGCGTCAGCACCAGCTTGCCGACGCTGACGCCGGAGGAGGCCATCGATCTCGGCGATCGCGTCGCACCGTTCTGCCGTCGGCTCTTCAGCGAAGCACTCCCTGGGCGTGAGCGGGCGGGCATTCTCAGTCATGCCATCGCCGCCGGCGAAACGCCCAGCATCCTCGCACGTCGCTACCGCACCAGCATCGAGCTGGTGCAGCGTCTCAATCCCGGCCTCGACCCGCGCGCCCTGTCGATCGGCCAGGAAGTCGCCGTGTTCGATCTCGCCAGCACGCCGCTGGAACTGGTGATCTCGCGCTCCGCCTTCCGCCTGCTGGCCTGGCGCGGATCGCTGCTGGTGGGGGTGTTCCGCTGCGGCCTCGGGCGCGACATCTCGCCGACGCCACTCGGCACCACCACCGTGCGCCAATGCGTGCGCCATCCCGAGTGGCGCAATCCGGATACCGGCAAGATCCTCAAGCCCGACGATCCCGACAACATCCTGGGTGGCTACTGGATCGGCTTCGAGCCGCGTGCCGACCAGCAGTTCAAGGGCATCGGCATCCACGGCTTCACCGGCGCCGATCCGACCGAGTGGCTCGGCCGCAACGGCAGCCACGGCTGCGTACGGCTGATCCAGGAGGACATCGCGCTGGTGTTCGCCCTGGTCCGCCCAGGGATCACGGTGACGGTCCGCGAGTAGGGGACGAATCAAGAATACCGCAGAGTTGTTTGATGCCCGAATGGGCGGTTCAGGCAAGTCGGTAACTGAAGCGGGGAATGGACAACCAACCGCAGAGTCGCAGAGGCAAGAAGAGGGCCGCAGAGCGAATCCTTCCGAGACCACCTCTGCGGCCCTCTTCTCACCTCTGCGCTCTGCGGTTACCGTGCCGAACCGAGCCGGTGAACGATCGGAGTACCTCTGATTGGATGAGTTACCTGGAAGACGCAGATGAGAGAGGAGGGCCGCAGAGGACTCCTGGCTTTTCTCTGCGGCCCTCTTCTTGCCTCTACATCTCTGCGGTTCGCTTCTTCCTGCCTTCCGGACCTATTCCTGCTCGGGGCCGCCGCGCTCGATGACTTCCGATTTCGCCTGCTTCGCCATCAAGGCGCGCAACTCGTTGGCGATGCCGCCCAGGTGTTCGCGCGCTGAGAGCGACTGGCCGATGATCGCGCCGATGGCTTCGACTGCCGGGATCAGGGTCTTCTCGATCACCTGGATCTGCTGGGCGTAGAGGTTGGCGTAGTACTTGGGCAGGGTGTTGATGATCTCGACCTTCGGCGCCGGGATCACCGTGGGCGCGGTGGTCGCCGCCGCGGTGAGCGCTTCGATGCCACCCGCCAGACGTTCGACCAGGGCGGTCAGGCGGCTCGCCTGTTCGCGGCGTTCCTCGCCGCCGCGCTCGTGCGCGAGGGTCGCCGCGCTGGCGGCGGAGAGTCCGGCGGTCTGGATCGTGGTCCGCAGATCACCGAGCTGGTCGGAGAGCTTGGCCAGCTGCATCACCGCCTTGGAAGCCGGATCCTCGGCCCCCGCCAGTTCCTGGCGGCGGGTGTAGATGCGGCAGATGTCGGCCCAGCGTGCCGCCTCGGTCGGCGTGTGGGTCCCGCACATCGCCTTGAACTTGAGCAGGTTGGCTTCGGTGCCGGTGGTCAGGGTCTGGCTCTCGCCGGCGTAATGGTCGCTGATGACCTGCTCCAGCTCGCCAGCGGTCATCAGCGGCACGACCTTGGCCGCCATCTTGGCCATGTTGCGATAGGAACCCTGGAGTTTGAACGGCGGTTCGACGCGGTAGGCGTCCGAGGTCGCGGCGCTGGCGATGTAGGTGGCATTGACCTGGCCGAGCACCTGCTGGACCCGCTTGAGGTGCCGCAGCACCGCGCTGAGGTCGCCGATCTCCAGCGCCGAATAGGGGTGTTCCAGTTCGGCGCGCGCACTGTCGTCGCCTCCGGCGATGCGCAGCAACCGGTAGAGATCCTGTTGCGGCCGCCCGGCGAGCGTCGCCAAAACCGGATTGGCGGTGAGGGAGTTCTCCAGGTAGCTCAGCGCGAACGCGTCGCCATGGCCACCGAGGATGTCACCCAGGTTGTAGGTGTCAGCGCGGTTGGCGAGCATGTCCGGGATCTTGAACTGCTCACCCGATTCGGTGTAGGGATTGCCCGCCATCACCACCACGACCTTCTTGCCGCGCAGGTCGTAGGTGCGCGCGCGGCCACGCCACACGCCTTCCATGCGTCGGCTGCCATCGCACAGGGAGATGAACTTCTGCAGGAACTCCGGGCTGGTGTGCTGGATGTCGTCGATGATCAGCAAGACGTTGTTGCCCATCTCGAGGGCGAGATTGAGCTTCTCCAGCTCCTGGCGCGCGGCCGCATTGGGGGCTGCGGCCGGATCAGTCGCATGCACCTCGTGGCCGAGCGCCGGACCGTTGATCTTGACGAACGCGAGGCCGAGCACCGCGGCGACGTATTCCACCAGGGTGGTCTTGCCATACCCGGGCGGACTGATGAGCAGCAGCATACCCATCAGGTCCGTACGCCTGGTCGCCCCGAGCGCGCCCATCTGCTTGGCGAGATTATCGCCCACCAGCGGCAGGTAGACCTCGTTGACCAGCTTGTTGCGCACGAAGCTGGTCAACACGCGGGGTTTGAGCTCGTCGATGCGCAGGGCCGCGCGTTCGCGTTCGAGCAGGTGCCGACGGGTCTCCTGGTAGGTCCGGAACGCCGGCACGGCCTCGCTGGCGAAATGCCGCAGCCGTGATTCGTACTCGTCGATGTGCACCGTCAGTGTGCGCTCGGCGATGCGCGGATGCTGGCCGAGCAGGCCCACGAGGTCGACCTGCGTGCGCGCATGCACCACCTCGCAGGGCAGGCTGTCACCGACCACCAGCCAGGCGGCGAGTTCCGGCGCGACCTCGGCCAGCGTGGGTGCCTGCTTCGCGATGAAGGCGTCGAGCCAGGCGCGCGCCAGACGCAGCGCGGCGTTGGGATCGTGCTGCAGCGCGCGCAGATCCTCATGCAGCGCATCCTGCGCGCCGAGCAGGCGCAGGTGCTCGAGGAAACGTTTCTCCAGATCGGCGGCAACGCCGCTTTTGACCAGGTGGGTACGCGGATCCTCGCCGAGCTCCTCGACCAGGTAACGGCCGGCCGCGGCAGCGTGCGTCCCATCGAGGCCGGCGTGTTGCACCGCCGCGCGCACAGCCTCGGCCAGTTCCAACGCCAGCGCGCGGGCGGCCGGCGTGTCGCCATGATGGCGACGCAGATCGCGCAACGCACGGCACTGGCGTTCCCAGGCGGCCGCGCGCGGATCCTTGGCCAGGATGCTCCAGGCGATGATGCCGAGTGCGCGCACGGCCGGCGCATGACGCAGTAGGCCACAGGTCTCGCGCAGATGCAGCACCGCTTCGAGGATGAGCGCGGCGTCGTGATCGTGTATGCCGCGCTCGTAGCCGTGGTCGTAATGGTCGCCAGCAATGGCCCGTACCAGGGCGACCCCCTGCTCGCGTTCGAGCAGCGTCTCCTTGAGTTTGCCGAGCGTCAGACCACCGCTGCCGGCCTCCGCCGCCATCAGCACCTGCCAGGCGAGGTACTCCGCGCGGTAGACCTGCGGGGTTTCACTGACGAGATCCTGTTGCCAGAACCTGCTGGAGGCGGCGAAGGTCGCATCCTCCACCAGCGAGAAGTAGTCCGTCCCCGTGAGATGGAACCACATGGCGGTGCGTCCCTCGCCATCGGCACGCGGCAACATCGTCAGCTCGAGCGCCTGGGTGTTGACGCTGAAACGGTGGCGGCCGAGCTTGACCGCCTCGCCGTCATAGAGTTCGGCACGGTCGCGCAGCGCACGCACGCCATCCTCGCGCGCGGCCTTGATGCGCCCTTCCGCGTCGTCGGCCTTGACCGAGGCGCCGAGGTCGCGCAGGTCGCCGATCACCGCGCGGGCCTTGAGCACCATCGGATCGCTGGCGAAATAAGCGTTCAGCTCGTCGAGGGTGCTGAAGCCCTTGGCGCGGCGCACGATGCCGCTGATGACGCGCTCGGCGGCGTTGCCCAGAGCGTCGGCGCGCCGTTGCCGTTCATCGATCAGCGCCTGTTTGCGCGCGGAGAAGCTCTCATAGATCTCCTCGCGTTTGGTCGCGAGGTCGGCGACGAAGACCTCGACCTCGGCGAAGCGGCCCTCCAGCTCTTCCAATTGCAGCATCAGCTTGCCGAGGAATTCGTCGCACTTCTCCGGCGTATCGCTGAGGGCGATGGCATTGCCGACCGCCTGCACCAGCAAGGCGAGCTGGGCGGCGAAGCCGGCCTTGCCCTCCTTGGTGCCGAGTTCGCGACGGCGCGCTTCCAGCAGCGCACGTACCCGGTTGAGCGTGGCGTAGACGGCGGAGATCCGTTCCAGGATCGCGGTGCGCGCATTGGCGTCGGCGATCTCCAAGCCGTTGACGGTCTCGACCAGCAGATCGAGGCCAGCGGCGAGGGCATCGACGCGTTCCCGCGGCGCCTTGCCCGCGACCACCGTGGTGATGGCCGGCACCTGCGCCTCGAGGGCATTGAGCTCGGACTGGTAGACGTCGAGGGCCTCCGGCCGCATCAGGAATTCGACCGCCGCGGCGCTCAGCTCCTGCGCGGCGGTGGCGAGTCGTGCATCCAGCGTACTGAGACGGGTGACGTCGACGTAGCGCACCCCGCGGGCGCTTTCGACCGCGCCACGTTGCCGACGCACCTCGCCGAGCGGACGTACGTAGTCGTCGATGGTGGCCTTGGTCTCCAGGGCCTGGGTCCGCAACAGCTCGTTCGCCGCGGCCTCCAGTACCGCGACCTGGCTGGCGGCCTGCGCGGTGAGCTGCAGGACCTTCTCGAACTCGCCGATGGCGGCGTTGACGCCGGCCTTGATCTGCGTCATCAGCGTCGACAGCGCGCCGGCTTCGGGCGCACCCAGCCAATGATAGCTGTCACCGATGCGCACCACCTGCTTCAGCAGTTCGGCGTAGGCCTCGCGCGTCGGTTTCTGCTTGGCGATCAGGCGCTGGAGGTTGCGCAGGTCGCTGATGCCCCGCACCAGGTCGCGGTTGCCGATGCGCCCGAGCGGCGAGTCGCGCACCGGCGAGATCGCCGCGTGTTCGTCCGAGGCGAACGGAGTCTGCCACACCTGCATGGCGTGCAGGCGCGTGGGTTCGGGCTGGGCGCGGAACAAGGCCATACGGCCATCGGCGAACAGGCTGTAGCCGTTGCAGACCTGCGGCTGGTCGACGCTGCGCGCGATCAGGTTGTAGCGCAGGAGGACATACACCCCGTCGCTGTGTTCGTAGTAGATGTAGGCGATGTCCTCGCCGTTGGGTGCGCGGTAGGCGCGCACGAACTGCATGCCGGCGAAGTCCTGCGGGAAGATCTTGTGCTCGCCGTTGGCGAGGTAGTAGCCCCCAGGGAAGATGAAGCCGTGACCTTCCGGCAGCTGCTGGCAGCTCTGGCCGATGGCGTCGATACGCACCGCCTCGTGGGTGAGCTTGTTGTAGACGTAATAGCGGAAGTCGTTTTCACGATACGGTCGGACCTTGAGCAGGATGACGGTGTCGAGATCGGCGTAGCTGATCTCGGCATCATCCATGCCCTGGTGCGGGTCCTTCACCGGATCGCTGAGGATGCCGGCGCCGCTCGCGGTATTGTTCTCGATCTTGATGGTGACGTCGCCGTGGATGCTCTCGACGAACACCGTGTCGCGGATGTTGACGTGCGGATGCGCTCCCTGCACGTGGTTGTCGCGCGTGGTGCGCACCCAGGCGAAATCATGGCTGGGTGGGACGACGTAGTCCTGGGCGCCGCGGTTGTCGATGTAGGTGCAGGTGCTGCGGTCCTTCGACAAGGCCCAGCGTAGCACCCGCACATCGCTCAGGCGCTGGCCGGTCTGGAAGGCTGCCAGCACGTGGGTGTCGGTGCGCAGCAGCTGGAGCAGGCGCGCGTCCTTGTAGTACTGGAAGATCTCGGCGAAGTCCTTCTCGAAGGCGGCGCCGGTGAAGAGTGAACGCTCGACGGGATGGAAGACGTTGTCGGCGTAACGCACCTCCATGAAGACATCGCCGACGCCAATGGCCGACTTGAGCCCCATGTGCACCTGATAGCCCAGCACCAGCCGGTCGCCGACCGCGACGATGTCGCGCGGGATACAATTGTGCTCCGTACGCAGGTGTTCGGTGGCGAGCAGCGCGGTGGCGGAAGCGCCGAACACCGCGAGGCGCCGTTCATTGAGCGCAGTGACCTCGCTCAGCAGCTGGGCGGCGACGGCGTCGAGGCGTTTGCGCACGACGTCATAGGTTCCCGCATCGAGGTTCGCAGATGGGATCGGGGTTTCCGCCATGAATTACAATCCGGTGCGAAGTGCGGGGTGCGAAGTACGAAGTTTCCTGCTCCCTGCGATCCCGGCCTGATCCGCAGTCCTCGGGGGGCAGGGAGCTGACGCAAGGCACGCGACGCGCGGTCTGGATAACCTCGCACCTCGCACTTCGCACCTCGCACCCGCGAGCGAAGCGAGCGTCCTCACCTCACGCCTTCCCGTCGCCCGACTCGAGGAGTCCGAGCGTCGCCGCGTGCTTGAGCAGCGCGGACACCTTGTTCGGATCCTTGCCGGCCATCAGTTTCTGCAGCACGCCAGCGATCGAGAGGTTCTTCAAGTCGTTCGAACCGAAGCTGCTGAGCACGCCGGTGAGGTCGTCCGGCAGGCTGCGGCCGCCTTCCAGGTATTCGCGGCCGAGCTGCTGGATGACTTTGCTGTTGGCGACGGTGGCATCGATGGCCTTGCCGGCGCCGACCGCGTTGACGAAGCGGTCGAAGAACGCGCCATCACCACCGATGATCTCGAATTTGGCGTTCTTCAGCGATTCGGCCAGCACCAGCGCGCGCTGCTCGGCCATGCTGACATCGCCTTGGATACGCACCTTCTCGATCTCGACATTCTTCTCCAGGCGCATGCGGAACTCCTCGTGCTCGCGGGTCTCGCCGTGCAGCTTGCCCATGGCGGTGGCCTTCTCGGTCAGGCCCTTGGCTTCGGCCAGCATGCGGTTCTCGATCGCCGAGGCTTCGGCCTCGCCGACCTGTTCGATCGCCAGCGCCGAGGCCTGCTTGATCTCGACTTCGATGATGCCGCGCTTCTTGGCCGCATCGGCCTCGGCCTCGGTGACGCGGGCGCGGGCGAGACCCTGCTTTTCGACTGCGACGGCATCGGCTTCCTTGACCTTGGCCGCGGCCAGGCCTTCCGCCGCCGCCGCCGCCTGATGGCCCTCGGCACGGCGCATCGCCGCGACGGCATTCTTTTCCGCCGAGGACAGGTCGGCGTCGGCGGTCACGATCTTCTCGCGTGCGGCGTGCACGGCCGACTGCTCCGAGGCCTCGGCCATCTTCACTGCCTTGATGCGCGACATCTCGGCTTCCTGCGTCGCCTTGGTGATGGCGACGTCCTTGTGGCGGTTGGCCTCCATGGTGGCGCGCACGTCCTTGATGCGTTCCTCCTCCTCGGCGACCTTCTTTTCCACCATCACCCGTTCGCGGATGACTTCGGCGATGTTCTTGCGCTCGACCGCCAGGACCTTTTCCTTCTCGATGGTGGTCAGCTCGACCGCGCGTTCGCGACTGATGGCCTCCAGGGCGCGATTCTTTTCGATGCGTTCACATTCCACCGCGACCGCGCCTTCGCGGTTCTTGCCGGCGACCTCGACCTCGCGCTGGGAGTTCTCGCGCAGGATGCCGATCTCCTGCTCGGCGCCGAGACGGGCCTCTTCCGCGCGCTTGTGCTCTTCGAACTGGACCTTGGCCTCTTCCGCCTGCTCACGCGCGCGGTTGGTGGCGATCTCGCGATGCTGCTTGGCCTCCGCCTCGGCCTGCTGGCGATCGAGGGCGAGCAGCGCTTCGCGCGCTTCGACGTCCTGTTTCTTGATGACCTTCTCGCCTTCGCGCTGGATCTCATTGGCCTTGACGCGCTGCTGGGTGGTCAGATCGATGATCTTCTTCCGACCTTCGGAATCGAGGATGTTGTCGGGATCGAGCAGCTTGAGCGGGGTCTGCTCCAGGTAGTCGATGGCGGCATCTTCGAGGCTGTAGCCGTTGAGATCGCGACCGATCAGGCGCACGATCTGTTCCTTGAACTGGTCGCGCTCGTTATAGAGGTCGATGAAGTTCATCTTCTTGCCGACGGTCTTCAACGCTTCGGAAAACTTCGCTTGGAACAGCTCTTCGAGGGTCTTGCGATCGCTGGCACGGGCCACGCCGACCGAGCCGGCGACCTTGAGCACGTCCTCGGCGGTCTTGTTGACGCGCACGAAGAAGGCCACCTTGATGTCGGCGCGGATGTTGTCGGAGCAGATCAGGCCGTTGGCGCCCTGGCGATCGACCTCGATGGTCTTGAGCGAGATGTCCATGATCTC
>JANPIY010000667.1:0-1911 GCA_031425255.1 Planctomycetota bacterium | reverse complement strand
ACGACGTGGCCGCGGCGTGGACGATGACCAGCCTGACGACCAAGCCGATCTGGGTTGCGCTGGTGCAGTCGGCATCGACCCTGCCGGTGTTCCTGCTCGGGCTGCCCAGCGGCGCCCTCGCCGACATCCTCGACCGGCGGCGCTGGCTGGTGGCAACGCAAGTCTGGCTGGCCCTCACCGCCGCCGCCCTCTGCGCGGTCACCGCCGCCGGGCTGATGACCGCGCCGCTGCTGCTGGTGCTCGTCTTCGCCAACGGGATCGGCCTGGCGCTGCGCTGGCCCGTGTTCGCGGCCATCGTGCCGGAGCTGGTGCCGAGGGAGCAGCTCGCCTCGGCGCTGGCCCTCAACGGCATGGCGATGAACCTGTCGCGCATCGTCGGGCCGCTGGTGGCGGGCGCACTCATCGCCAGTGCCGGCAGCGTCTGGGTCTTCGCCCTGAACGCCGTGCTGTCGCTGCTGTCGGCTTTCGTCATCCTGCGCTGGCGCCACGAGCACCCGAAGAACCCGCTCGGGCGCGAGCGGCTCATCAGCGCCATGCGGGTCGGCGTGCAGTTCGTGCGCCAGTCGCCGCGCATGCGGGCGGTGCTGTCGCGGGTCTCGCTCTTCTTCTTCAACTCCACCGCCCTGCTGGCGCTGCTGCCGCTGGTGGCGCGCGGCCTGGCCGGCGGCGATGCCGGGACCTTCACCCTCCTGCTCGCCTGCATGGGGGCCGGTGCCATCGTCGCCGTGCTCGGCCTGCCGCGCCTGCGCCAGGCCTACGGGCGCGACCAGCTCGTGATCGGCGGTGCCGTCGTGCAGTCGCTCGCCACCGCGGTGATGGCGGTGGCCCCGAGCGCCTGGGTCGCCGTGCCGGCCATGGTCGCCGCCGGCATGGCCTGGATCACCGTCGCCAACTCGCTGGCGGTGTCGGCGCAGATGTCGCTGCCGAACTGGGTCCGGGCCCGCGGCATGGCCAGCTACCAGATGGCGATCATGGGCGCGAGCGCGCTCGGCGCGGCGGTGTGGGGCCAGGTCGCGACGGTGGGCACGATCCAGACCGCCTTGCTCTCGTCGGCGGCCAGCGGAACGCTGCTGATGCTGCTGGTCGTCCGCTTCGTCACCGACAGCGCCGACGAGGAGGCCGACATGAGCCCGGCGCGCGCCGGCTGGGCGGCCCAGCCGACGGTCGTGCCGCAGGAAGGCGGGCGCATCGTCACGACCATCGAGTACCTCATCGATCCGGCGCGCGCCGACGCCTTCGTGCAGGTGCTCCAGGAGACGCGGCGGGCCCGCCTGAGCCAGGGCGCGATCGGCTGGGAGCTGATGCACGACATCGGCGAGCCGGCGCGATTCGTGGAGGAGATCGTCGACGAGTCATGGACCGAGCACCTGCGGCGCTTCCACCGCGCCACCGCCGCCGACCTGGCCCTGCGCGAGCGGCGCTTGGCCTTTCACGAGCGCGACGAGCCGCCGCGGATCAGCCGCTACGTCGTGCGGCGATAGCCGCTCGGCGGGTGCGCGGGCGAGCTGCCGAGGGGCGGCGGCACTCAGAAGACCACGGCGGCCGCTGCGTTGCGCACCGCCCGCACCAGGCTGTAGACGGTCAGGGCCGAGGTCCGCGGATTGCCCGGCAGGGGCAGGTTCTCCAGCTGCATCTCCAGGCGCCCGAACGCTCCCGTGGCTTCGAGCCGGTGGACATTGCGCTCGATACCCGGATCGGCAACGAGTCGGACCTCGGTGCGGTCGAGGCCGAGCCCTGCCAGGGCGATCGTCGCAGCGACGTTGGCGTTCTTCGGGAACGACCTCGCCGCGTCCCGGGCACTGCCCTCGAAGACGACGCAGGGCGCGGTGAGCTCGGCGAGCACGCATACCTGCTCGGCCGGCGTGCCTTCCCAGCTGCGCGGCGGTTTCCGGCCGACGTAGCAGACCCGGT
>JANPIY010000666.1:0-3295 GCA_031425255.1 Planctomycetota bacterium | reverse complement strand
ACACAAGGAGCCTACCATGGCACGATTCACCAAACTCAACGTCTGGCACCAGGCACGCGAACTCCTCCGCATGGTCTCCAACGCCACCCGCGACATGCGACCCGAAGGCGATCTCAAATCGCAGATGCGACGCGCAGCGATTTCCGTGGTGTCCAACATCTCCGAAGGGTCCGAACACGGCAGCGATCGTGAGTTCCGACGCTTCCTCATCATCGCCAATGCCTCCGCCGCCGAAGTCGAAGCGCAGGCCATCATCGCCAGCGACATCGACTGCCTCGATCACAAAACCGCCGACACCATCGCCGAACAATGCCGCTACGTCGGGCGCATGATCAACCGCCTGATGACCAGACTGGACGCCAGTGGATGATCGGCGAACCCCGACGCCGAACGCCGAACAACGCCAAGCTGTCACCACGAACAGACGCGGCCTTCGGTGAATGTGAACGCCCAACGCACAGGAGAGCTGGGCGCTGGGCGCTGGGCGCCGGTCGCTCTTGGCTGATCGCCGAATGGCGAACGGCGAACGGCGACTGGCGACTGGCGAACAGCCAACAGCCAACCCCTCCTCCGTACGCTCCCACGACCGTCGCCTGCCCACGCCGCTTACGGCGGCGACACCTCGCGCACCGTACTGCCCGCCTCCGGGTGCTGCACGAACAAGGCGAAGGCGGTGACTCCGGCGGTGGCCTTGCTGCCGAGCGTCACGTAATCGAAGCGGCCGCGCAGATCGGTGTAGCCGTCCTTATGGAAGACCACGCCCTCACGTTTGGCGTAGACCTTGACGTAGGCCGCGGCCAATGGCTTGCCGGTACGCGCGTCGAACACTTGGACCTGGCCGCTCGCGGGTGATAGCCGCAGGTCTAGGGCATCGGCGAAACTGGTCAGCACCTGCTGCTGGCCGCCAGCACTGATCTGGATCGCCAGCGGCTGATGGCGCAGGCCCTCGGGTACCGTGACCTCCGCCTTCCCGTCGGCGCCTATCGGCACCGTCAGCTCGACGTCCGGACGCACCCGCACCAGCCGCTCCGGCGCGGCGACGGAGAATGGCGCCAGCGAAAACAACGGCTCCAGATCCATGCGATGGAAGCGCACGCTGCAGGCGGCCAGGTTATGGGCGGTGATGACGATGGTGTTCGCCTCATGGAGCTTGGCCTGGAACGAGGGAGTGGCCGCGGCCAACGCCGCTTGGCGGTGGGCCTGGACCAGCGCGGCCTCGCGCTGCACCGGCCGGCCGGCGATCTCCTCGCCTTGCGCCAGCACTTCGGCGAAGCGCAGGCGCCAGCGTTCGACCGCGTGGTCCTTCCACGGTGTCACGCTGGCGATGGCCGCAGCCACGTCGCCACGGCCCAAGGCGAGGTAGGCGCCCAGGTAGTCATAGGCCATGCGTGCCGGCGCGTCGGCGGGCACGATGCGCTGATGCTGCGCCGAGGCTTCGCCATGCCGGTCCTGCAACATCAAGGCATAGGCCAGCTCCAGCCGTGAGGTGGCCCCGAGCTGCGGTTCGCAGCACAGCCGCTCGACGAGCGCCGCATAAGCCCCGCTGACCAGCGGATTGCCGACCGGATGGACGGTACGATGCGCACGCGCATTGGTCACCGGCGTCAGGTCGGCGTGGATGAAGCCGCCATCACCCAGCGCGGCGATGGTCAGCCAGCGGCTGGAGAAGGTGCGACCGAGCCGTTGCAGCACCTCGTCCTGGCTGCGCAGCCAGACCGCCGCGCGTGCAGCATCGCCATGACGGATGGCGTGGGACCAGGTGTCGGCGTCGTAGCGGTGGCGGCGTTCCAGGCGGGTGACCACCGCGTCCCAGAAGGCGCGTGAGCGGTAGCGCCAAGCCAGTGGCGAGAGATCGAGGTCCGCCTCGGCGGCGTCGAGGTGCGCCAACAGGCGCGTCTCATCGCTGGTGTCGAACCACTGCGTGGCCTCCCCCGCCTTCAGCGGCACCACCGGCCACGACACCGGCGCCAGCGCCGCGACCACGGTGGCGTCGGCCCGCACATGCGCGGGAAAATGCGCAGCCACTCCGGTGGCCGGGAAATAGAACGCCTGTTCGATGCGGGTGTGGGCATAGGGCGCGAGGTTGATGGTGCGGCCCACGGTCGGGCTGGTGTCGAGGATCGGCACGGCGCCGGTGGGGATCTGCGCCAGCACGGTGACGTTGCGCTGATGCGCGCTGGCATTGATCGCCACTGTCATCACCACGTACGGCGTTCCTGGATGCAGATCGCCGGCGACCGGCCGGGCCCGGGCCCCGCGACCGCTCGCCTCCGACACCAGGTAGAGGTGCTGGTGGACCATCAGGTCCCCGGCCGCCAACGCTGCGGGCCGCGCCTCCTCGCGCAGCAGCAGGCTCGACGTCGCGAGGGTGCGTGGCTGGCCTGCGACATTGGTGTCCCTCGCCACCAGCGGCAGATCGCTGAGGGCGAGCGCGGCCAGGAGTTCGCTGCGGTTGCCGGTCGCCAGCAGCGCATTCGCCGAGAGGAAGGGCGTATCGCCATCCCAGGCCAGCAGATCGCGCCAGAAGCCGTTGCCGGTGATCAGGCTCGCCTGCTGATCCGACCAGGTGACCCCGTACCAGTTCTGCTCGATGTAGGCGGCGGTGGCGGGCTGATCCTGGAAGAACTGGACGATGGGCGGAGCTGCGTCGCCCAGCTCACCGTCGTCGTCCGTCGCATTCTGCGCTTTCGGCCGTCCGGCGACCGCCCCGGGTGGGAATATGCGGTCCTCTTTTTCCGCCTGCTCGACCGCGGGCGCGGCCGCGGGCGCCTGCGCCACCGGCATGCCGGCCAGGCACTGCTCCGTCGCCTGATCGAAGGCCTCGTATTCACCTTCGCGCAGCTCGGCGAAGAAGGGCTCCAGGCTCGCGCGTTCCTGCTGCAGGAAGGCGCCACCGATGCGCCGCGCCAGCAGCACGCGCTCGCACAGGTTGAGGCGGTGATGGCGGTCGGCGACCAGGTAGGTGCTCAGGTCCTCCTCCAGCAACCAACGATCGATGAAGGTCTTCTGCAGCTTGTTGCGCAGATGCGGACGCACCACCGCAGCGAAGAAGGCACGGTCTTTGTGCCACAGGAAGAGATTGAGTTCGTGGCTGGCGAAACGGCCGTAGAACTCGCGACGGGCGCGTTCATCCAGGCTCGCCCAGTTCGCGAGCGGGAGGAAGTCACCCAGCTCGAGATCCGGCGCCAGCGTACGATACAGAGCGAAGAGGTCGGCGACGCTGGCGATCACGCGTCGCCGCTGCAGCGCGCCGTCGCGAGCAACCAGTGGCATGGCGGGCGGCATCACCTGCGCC
>JANPIY010000665.1:0-2682 GCA_031425255.1 Planctomycetota bacterium | reverse complement strand
TTGGGCTTGGCGCTGGCGGCCCAGACAAGATCGGTCGCGGTTTTCTTGAGCTCCAGCGTTTCCGCGTGCTGCGGGCCTTTACGCACCGCGGCGACGGCCAACACCTCGGCCCATACTTTGAACAGAAAAACGCGGATCTCTTCGCGGACGGGAACGTCCTTGAGCGTATTGCGCATTTCGATCGTGTACTGGATCGTCAGTGTTTCCTTCTGCTCCACCTGCTGGGCCACGGTTGCAACCTTTTGTGTCGCGCCACTGCCAGCCAGGAACTTCTGGAGGAATTTCTGGAACTCCGAGTAAACGAGCTCATACACGCGCTTGCCGGTTTCAGGATACTGCTCGATCACCTGCACAACGCGCTTGATTTCCTTCTCGAGTGCGCTGCCCTGGATGCCGCTGGCATCGAATCCCATCACGCAGGAGCCCATGCGGTCGATCAGCTGGCGCGCCGGATGGCTCGCAGTGCCAAAAAAGTCGGGTTCGGCCAGAGCTACGCGCAAAACCGGCATCTGCAGGCGCGCAAACCAGACCCGGATGCCGGGTGGAATCCGTTCTTCCTGCAAGATTGCCTGGAACATCAGCGCAACGATTTCGATAGTCGCCTTCTCGCCCTTGGTCTCCGCCTTGTTCTTGAGATCGGCGGTTTGCTCACGCAGCCGACCCGCCACCTGGGCGACGCCTGCCGCGCTGAAGTCCTCGTACTGGGTGCCGCCGCCTCCATAGGAGGCCGCGGTTTCGGCACGCCGCGCATTGATGGCCGCCGCCAGACCCGGGGAAGCGGGCTCGTAGGAAGTGGCGTCGAATTCAGGCCCTACCTTACCCACCAACAAGCGCTTGAGTTGCCCCAGCACACCCTGGGCGCGGCCGCGCGCGCGCGCCAACGGCGTCGCCGAGGTCATCATGCGCGTCTCGTCCTGGGCCATCGCATGGCGCGCTGCGTCGGCGGAACCGGGACTGACCTGCGCCGGTCCGCCGCGATGCGGCGCTTGACCACTGCCCGGATGCTCCATCCCACCACGGGTATCAACGCCCGGATCGGTACTGTAGTTGCCGCGCTGGACTTGGGCCGGCGCAGTCTGCATGGCGCCACTCTGGGCCGGTCCCGCGGGCCCGCGCGAAGCCCCGGACGCGTCGTGATGAAGGCTGCCTGCGCCGGTATTGGCAGCACGTCCACCCGATGCATGGCTGCTGTCGTACGGCTGCTGTCCGCCACGATGGACGGCCGCGTTCTCCGGATACTCGCTGTTCGGCCCGGCGTCTGGCGCACGAGAGGCGGGTGGCGGCCGCGAAGAGCCTGCCTGAGGCGCGGCCCGCTTGACCCGGTCCTTGAGTTCGATCACCGGCATGACGCCATGTTCAATCAGATGCTGGTTCGCCTTGTTGTAGGCGTGCTTGAGGCGTTCCGCCAACAGGTTCTGCACAACATCGTTGATCAATGGCCAGCTGCCACTCGGCATTCCCGCAGCGGCCCACTGCTCGACCAGCGCCAGCACTAGCACCTCGGGCCGCAGGATGTCACCGCGATCGAGGTCGGCGGTGTCCTCCACGTGGCGGATGCGCAAGCGCAAGTCGTCCAGCTCGGCGTTGACCTTGTCCAGTACCCGCAACACCAGACGCGAGGCAATAATCTTGTTCTCGACCACATCCGTGCCCACCAACTGCAGGCCGTCGATGCCCTGCATGTCGGTTTTCGCGAAGCTGGGTTCCGGCGCAAGCGCGCTCTGCCAGGCCTGGGTCGTCCCATCCCGCCACTGCTGCTTGGTGCGCTGGAAGAACGTCCAGGCATCGCGCCGCACCTGCATTTCGCGCGAGGGAGCCGCCTCGTCGATCAGCACCGACAGCTTTTCCTGAACCGCGCTGACCACTTCCACCATGGCACGCCCGGCGTCGGCAACAAAACGCTCCCGCGTCTCCTGGGTCAACCGATGGCGCTGCAGCGAGGAAGACTTTGAAGCCATGGGCTTGATCCGCCTCAGACGGTCGCTCCGGCATTGGGATCGTTCGGGTCTCCGGCCTTGCCCGGGCCGCCCTTGATCAGGTCTTCGCGCTTGATGCCCAGCCACATGGCGATCGCCGCCCCTACAAAAACCGATGAATAGATGCCAAAACAAATACCGATCGTGAGCGCCAGCGCAAAGTAGTACAGGGTTGGACCGCCAAACAGCAGCATTGACAAAACCATGATCTGGGTAGAACCGTGGGTAATGATAGTACGACTGATAGTGGAGGTGATAGCGTTGTCAATGATCTGGACCGTGGTCATCTTGCGAAAACGGCGGAAGTTTTCGCGGATCCGGTCAAAGATAACCACCGATTCGTTCACTGAGTAACCCAGGACAGCCAGCACGGCAGCCAGCACGGCCAAAGAAAACTCCCACTGGAAATACGCGAAGAAGCCCAGAATGATCACGACGTCATGCAAGTTGGCAACAATGGCGGCAACCGCGAATTTCCATTCGAAGCGCACTGCCAGGTAAAGCATGATGCCCACGACCACCATGGCCAGGGCCTTGAGACCATCGCGCGCCAATTCATCACCGACCTGGGGCCCGACGAATTCCTGACGGCGCAAGGTCGCCCCAGGATCGGCCTTCTTCAGTGCGTTGAATGCAATCTCGCTCTGTTGCGCGGAACTGACACCCTTTTGCGAGGGCAGTCGAATCAACACGTCGCGCGCGGTGC
>JANPIY010000664.1:0-1615 GCA_031425255.1 Planctomycetota bacterium | reverse complement strand
ATCGGTGTGTCTGAGGCGGCGGCACCAACCCGGTGCCGCCGTCACTTATCTGGAAACCCCTCCATGACTTCGCTCACGACCGTCATGACCTCCATCCTGTGCGCTGTGCTGCTGCTTTCATGCGGCCAGGGCGAGCGTGTGCAGGCGGGTGACGTGCGTGCTGACCAACCGGTCGACGTGACTGTAAAAACCACAGCGAGCGTTCGACGTGTTGATGACCCTCTTTCTCGTGCGCCGCGCGTAGCGGCAGCGCGTATGCGTCGTGATGCGGCACGGGCGGCGGCCACCGCGGCCGGTGTATTGCCCGATCCCATGCTCGATGCGCAGTACATGCGCATGCCGGATGACGCCATGTACGGATCCGGTGCCATGGTCGAACTGGGCCAAACCTTTCCTCGCTGGGGCGAACGTGATGGCATGCGTGCCATGGCTGCCGCCGAGGTCGCGATGGCAGATGCTGATCTGGCGATGGCCCGCGGCGACATCCTTGCCCGGCTGGCGATGTACCATGCGCAGGCGCGCTCCGCCCAGGCCAAGGCCAAGGCGTACAGCGAGAACGCTCGACGGGCTGAGAATCTCTCCGAACTCATCGCCAAATCCGCTGCCGCGACCGGGAGTGGGAGGTTGGCCGAAGTGCTGACGTTGCATTCACGCGCGCAATCGTTGGAAGTCGCGGCGCGGGAAGCACAGATCGCAGCGGCGGATGCTCTTGGTCGGGGGCGGGCGCTGTTGGGCTTGCCGGTGTCGGCGGAGCTCACTGATCCCGGACTACCAGAAGTCGCTCAGGTGGATCTGACGCGCAATCCGCGGCTGCGTCTCGCCCAGGCCGCCCATCTGCAGGCGCAGGCCCAACTCACCATCGCCGCCAGTCGTTCCCGTCCCGAAGTCGGTATGCGTGCGGGCTGGCAACGTGAAGGCCGCGATGCGTACGATGAATACCGCGTCGGCATCATCATGGCCATACCAGTACGCCCGTCGGCCTGGCGCGGCTCGGAAGAGGCGGCGCTGCGACGGCAGGACGCCGCGGATCTCGACGCGTCCGGAGCCAATGCCGAGGCCGACGAACTGCTCGCCCGGGTCGGTCGTGCACGTGAACAAGCCGTGCGCGCTCGTGCCGTCGCCCATGACACCAGACAGCGTTTGGGTCTGGAGCTGGAAACCATCGCCAGCGGCGCTGCCACGGGGGAAACAGGCAGCACCGCCATGTTGTTCGAACGCCTCGATATGTTGGCTGACACCGAAGTGATGGCGGTGATGGCGGAAGCCGACGCCGCCATGGCGACAGCGGAATTGTGGATGCTGATGCCAACCCCTGATGCCGTTGCGGAGCGTCCATGACCGTCACGCGTTGGTTTTTGCTGCTGGTTGGCGTGGCGGTGGTGATGTTCGTGCTCGGGCTCCTGGTGCGGGGCGTATTCACGCCACCCGCTGTTGCTGCCGTCCGCCAGGACGATCACGCGGGCCATGATCCAGGGGCGCTGACCATCAGCCCACATGACGTCGCGATGGCGGAGGTCACCAGCGGGACGGTCGAACGTCGCGCGCTGGTGCGCCGACTGCGCGCGATGGGGACGATCGGCTTCAATGAAGCGGGCCTGACCACCGTGCCGAGCCG
>JANPIY010000663.1:0-3572 GCA_031425255.1 Planctomycetota bacterium | reverse complement strand
CTTGACCGCTTCAGCCAGTTCGCCGCGGAACTCGACTTCGCGGCCTTGCCCGCGTCCGTGCGCGAACAGAGCGGCTGGATCCTCGCCGACACGATCGCGGCCATCGTCGGAGGATCGGCCGAGCCCGAGCTGCGCGCGCTGGCCAAACGCAACGCCAGCGCCGGGCCGGCCACGCTGGTGGGCCTGGGGCGCTCGGCCGGTACAGACGCAGCCGCGCTGATCAATGGCACGGCTGGCACCTTCCTGGAGATGGATGAAGGCAATCGCTTCTCGCGCGGACACCCGGCCGTGCATGTGATTCCCGCGGTGCTGGCCCTGTGCGAGGAGCGCGGCGCCAGCGCGGGCGTTTTCCTGTCGGCGCTGGTGACGGGCTACGAAGTCGGGTCGCGGTTGGGAGCCGCCTCGCGCCTGCGTCCGGCGATGCATCCGCACGGCACCTGGGGCACGGTGGGTGCGGCGGCCGCCTGCGCGCGTGTTGCGGGCCTGCGCGGCGCAGCCATGCGCGAGACCATCAATATCGGCAGCTCGCTGAGCACCGCGACTTCCAAGCAGACCATGCTCGATGGCGGGCTGGTGCGCAATGTCTATGCGGGCCTGAGCAACCGCAGCGGTCTGCTGGCGCTGCAACTGGCCGAGAGCGGTTTCTCGGGCGAACGCGACGGGCTGGCCTCCTTGTTCGGCAAGATCGTCTCGGAGCAGTTCGACACCATCGAGCTCATGCGCGGCCTGGGCGACGAATGGCATGTGATGCAGAACTACTTCAAGCTGCACTCCTGCTGCCGCTTCAACCATGGCACGCTCGATGCCATCGACCGCATTGCTGCCGCGGGCGGCCTGCCCGCGCCGGAGGCGATCCGTGACATACAGGTTCTCAGCTACAACCTGGCCGCCGAGCTCGATGGCCAGGCCCCGCACAACACCCTGGCCGCCAAGTTCTCGGTGCCGTTCGCCGTCGCCACGCGCATCGTGCATGGCAACAGCGCCCTGGCCAGCTTCAGCTGGGAGGCCGTGCGCAACCCGCAGGTCCAGGCGCTGGCGCGCAGGGTGACGGTGCGCGAAGACCCCGCCATGACTCGCCGCCTGCCACAGGAGCGCCCGGCGCGCGTCGAGATCCATCTGTCCGATGGAGGCACTCTGGTGGGCGAAGCCGGTGTCAACCGGGGCGACGATGCCTCGCCCTACACGCGTGAGGAGTTGCGCGGCAAGTTCCTCGACCTGTGCGGCCGCGTCTGGACCCCGGCGCACTGCACGCGGGTGCTCGATGCCACGCTGGCCCTGGCCGCCGGCGCTGAAAGTCTTGCCGACTGGCTGACCCTGCTGCGTGCGCCGGCGCGAGATGCACAACAGGTCACGCCCTGAACAGGAACATGCACACTGCCAGGCACATGCCGCGCCGCCTGTACCACGCCAAAGGCGTCAACCCAGCGAGTTTTCGCCACTCATGTAGACGAACACCTCCGTGAACAGGTCGCCGCGCAGCCGAAAGAAGTTGCAGTTGTTCTTGACCAGCAGCCCGCCTTCGAACGAGGTGTTCTCCACGCGGAATCGGCTCGCGATGCGATCGGGTGCATCCACGACATGGTCGAAGTCGCCATGCCAGACTCTTGCGTAGCGGCCGTTGAGCCGCTCGAACATGCCGCGTAGCTGCGTGTCGCGCCCTTCGTAGAGCGTGCCGAAGGTGGCGATGGTGAAGCGGGCATCGGGAGCGAAACACGCGAGCGTCGCGCCGAGGTCCATCCGGTCGACAGCAGCGAAGTAGCGCTCGGCCAGCTGCACGAGGCGGGCGCGCCGCTCGGTAGTGGCCGCGCTCATGCTTCCTTTCCCTCCACCGCCGACTGCGCTGCCCGCAACATGGCGTGCAGCATCTCCGGGCGCGGGTGCATGGGCCGTGGGTAGGCCTGCCGGCTTTGCGCCAGACCCAGTGCGAGTGCCGCTTCGGCCATCTTGTAGCTCAGCGGACCCGGGTTGATGATGGGCACCGGCAGCCGCTCGCGCAGGTAGGCATGGGCCTGGTGCATGGTGGTGGAGCCCAGGACCAGCACGTCTGCGCCGTCGCTGTCGATGGCGAGCCGCGCCGCGGCCTCCAGCAATGGAAACACGGCGTCCTCCTTGCCCGAAAGCAGCCCCTGGTTGTCCGGCGGAACCTCGATGGCGCGCACCGACGCGCATTTGTGGTGCATTCCGAGCTCGTCCAGCGCCTTCTTGTACAAGGGCTTCCAGCGGCTGGCCATGGTCAGGATGGAGAAGCGGTCGCCCAGCATCAGCGCCGAAAGCATGGCCACCTTGCCGGGTCCGAACACCGGGATGTCCAGCACCGAACGCAGCGCCGCCACGCCGGAGTCGCTCATGGTGTCGACGCACACGGCCGCGAAGCCCTCGTCCTGCGCGCGGTAGCCGGCTTCGAAGATGGAGACGTCGGCCAGCACGAAGTCATGGTGGCTGGAGTAGTTGACCGGGCCGGCCTTGACGCAGCGGTATTCGAATTGCAGGTCGGGGCCGAACTGCAGGCCGGCGAGCTGCTGCTCGCGCAACTGCAGGTTCTGCGCCGACATGGCGAAGGGCACGATGACCAGGACGCGCTTCATGCCGGCTCCCCGAGTTCGGCCAGCACCTGGGCGCAGCTGCACACCCGGCCGAACAGGCGCTGGAAATTGCGCATCGTGTTGTGGTGCAGGTCCTCATGCGTGGTGCCGCAGGCGTCTTCCACCAGCGTGACGAGGTAGCCGCGGTCGGCCGCTTCGCGCGCCGTGGTCTCCACACACATGTTGGTGGACACGCCGGCCAGGTAAAGCTGCTCGCAGTCCAGGGCGCGCAGCAGGCTGTCGATACCGGTCGAGGCGAAGGCGCCGATGGTCGTCTTGCGCAGCACGTGTTCGCCGGGCAGGGGCTTGAGTTCGTCAAGGATCTCGTGCTCGCGGCTGCCCAGGTGATTGCGGAATTCGACGAACAGGCGGCGCATGTGCACCGGCGCATCCAGGGCATCCGGATGGGCGGCGCCGATGGTGACATGCAGCACCGGCCGGCCCATCTGCCGAAAGCGCGCGCGCAGCAGCAGGGTATGGGGCAACACGCACTGTTCGATGCGCCCGAAGCGGTAGTCACCGATGCGGGAGCCCTCGGCCAGCAGCTTGCGCGCCAGGGCGCCCTGGCGCGATCCCGTGGCGTATTGCATGTCGATCATGACCAGTGCGGCGCGTGTCGCGTCCACGGGGCGCTCGGCCATGTAGGCCCGGATGTAGTCGGCGGGAGTGCTCATGGGGATCCTGCAAGGTCAGAGGGGGCGATGGCAGTCGCAGCATGGTGTTGCGCATACCACGCGATGATCTCGGCGCCGGTGGCGCACCAGACGCCATCGTGCGAAAGCACATACTCCAGCGCGTCGGCGAGGTGGGCAATGCGGTGCGGCTGGCCCATGATGAAGGGGTGCACGGCGATGTTCATGACCTTGCCGTGCTGCGCCCCTTCGGCATACAGGGTGTCGAATTCGTCGCGGATCTTCTGCGCAAAAGCCGCGCCTTCCTGGCCACGGCGCCAGCAGATGCTGTCGTTGATCTCCATGCTGTAGGGCAGCG
>JANPIY010000662.1:0-3432 GCA_031425255.1 Planctomycetota bacterium | reverse complement strand
CCGGCCGACTTCATAAACCCGCTTCGAAAGGAGCACCGTATGTCGACTTCCTTTTCATCCAAATATCGATCCCAGGGTTTTACCCTGATCGAGCTGTTGGTGGTGATCTCGATCATCGCCATCCTCGCCGGCATGTTGCTGCCGGTCATCGGCGTCGTCCGCGAAATGGCGCGCAAAGCACAGTGCGGCAAGAACCAGAGCCAGATCCTCGGCGCCATGGTGGCGTACGGCACCAGCGAAGGCACCGCCTGGCCGGACCCGCGCGGCGGCACCAAGTTCACCGGAACTGCTGCCATCGGAAGCGGTGAGGCCGCGGCAGAATTCACAGCCTGCGCCTTCGAATTGCTGTCGGCATCGCAGAGTCTGCCTGATGCCCTTTTCAAATGTCCGAGTGCCCCCGGTGGTGGTCCGAATAAGGCCTTGCGGGCCTCGAGCAGACGAGCATTTGTCGATGCGACTTGGGGTTGGACCGGCGTCAACAAGGTGAGCTACGCGTTTGACTGGGCATCGCCAGCCGACCCTGGTTCGGCTCGTGTGATCCTTTCCGATCGCGATCTGAAGAATCACAAAGACATCGTCGTCGCCTGTTTCGGCGATGCCCACGTCTCGGACCTCAAAGCCGACAAAACGGCCACTCCTGGCGCCGGCGGTACCACGAAGGGTGTGATCACCGATCCCAGTCGTTCGGTCTTCAATCCGGCCGCCAAGGGTGCATGGAATGAGGAGGACGATGATGCGACCCAGACCAAGGACGACATCTGGACCCCAGCGGGGGATGCTGAAAACCCGGAGGATTGCCTTAAGCCAGGTGGCGGCCACGCCATCCGCTCGTACGTCAAATAATTGTTCGCAGTGTTCCATCTAAACAGCCCCCAGGAAATCCTGGGGGCTGTTTTTTGGTTTCTCTAACGGAGCGCATTCGCCTCCAAGGTCTACCTCCCATCGGTCTCCGGTTCAGACAATCCCGCCATCACTGATGGTGATCCCACGCATCGCCATGCGCAATTCTTCGGGATTCGGCGCGGCATTCAGCGCGGTCTCCATGGTGATCTTGTGCTCCTTGTAGAGCTGCGTCAGCACCCGGTTGTAATTCTGGCAGCCGTTCTCGGTGTCCTTGGCAAGTGCATCGGCGACCTTCATGTCCTCCCCTTCCAGGATCATCTTCTTGATGATTGGGCTGATGAACATCAGCTCGACCGCGGGAACCTGCGGGACCTCCCTGGTCGCCCCTGTCAGCAGCTTCTGATTGATCACGCAGCGGAGATTGAAGCCCAAGGCGGTGCGCACCTGTTCATGTTTCGGTTCGGGAAACAGATCCAGGATACGGCCGATGGTCTGCGCTGCGCCTGACGAATGGATGGTGCCGAACACCAGGTGACCGGTCTCGGCCGCGGTCAGGGCAGTCTCGAAGGTTTCCGCGTCACGCATCTCACCCAGCAGCATGACGTCCGGATCCTCGCGCACGGCCGAGCGCAGGGCTTCGGCGAAATTCACCACGTCGATGCCGATTTCGCGTTGGTTGATCAGTGACTTGTCATCGGTGAAAAGGAACTCGATGGGGTCCTCGATGGTGATGATATGGGCACGGCGCTTGGCGTTGATGTCATTGAGGATCGAGGCCATGGTCGTCGATTTGCCGGAGCCGGTGATGCCCCCGATCAGCACCAGGCCCTGCTCGTAGGTGGCGCATTTGGCGATCTGCGGCGGGAGGTGGAGCTGTTCGTAGGTCGGAATCTCCAGCTTCACCCGACGCACCGCGGCGGACAGCCGGCCGGAGCTGCGGAATACATTGCAACGGTAACGGCCGGCGCCCTCCAGGGCCTGTGAGAAGTCAGCGTAGCCGCGTGCTTCTAGGTCGCTCTTCGCCCGCTCACCCATCAGCGGCAACAGCAGGCCTTCGGTGTCCTCGGCGGTCATCAGCGCGCTCTTCATGCGCACCAGTTCCCCGTTGATGCGGAAGATCGGCGGCTCGCCGACCTTTAGGTGCAGGTCGCTGGCATTGTGTTTGGCCATCGCCAGGAAGAGCTCGTGGATGCGCATGGGATACCTGCGGAGGGGACGGGGAAGGTCTGGAGGGCCGTGCCACTGCATCGGCGTCGACGATGATCCCGCCAGCACTCCTGATGGTAGCCAGGCCCGACGACCGGTGCCGAACGTGTATGCCTCTCTCAGTCCGCCCCCGGCTTGAGTCCAGCGGCGGGCGGGTGAGCATCGGCGTCATGCCCTGGCTGATCATCACCTCGGGCACCGTTGCTGGGCGACGTCATGAACTGCACGGCATGCGTACGACCATCGGTCGTGACGCCGCCAATCAGATCCAGATCGCCGATCCCAAATCCAGCCGCGTGCATGCCGAGGTGGTCGTCGATGGTGGGCGTTACCTGGTAAGGGATCTCGACAGTTCCAACGGGACCTGGCTGGATGATAGCCGCATCACCAGCCTGGCGCTGATCCATGGCAGTGAATTCCGCATCGGTACGACCCATTTCCGCTTCGATAGCGTAGTTGATCACAGCGCCGAATGGTCGGATCCCCGGCAGCTCCAGGCTCTCGATCAGGCGAAGACCGTTCTTTTCACGCCCGCCCTCGACCACGACCTGCGGGCCCTGGCTCGTACCAATGCCTATCTCGTCCTGCTGCATCACCTGATCCGTCGCAGCAATGCTGCCCCGGACCGTGACGCCTTGTTCGAGCTGCTCGATGATGCGGCCGCGGAGGTCCTGGAGGGTGATCGCTGCGCGGTCTTCATTCCGCACGTGGTCGATAGCCACGCAGGATGGATCCCGTGGCCTGCTCATGAGCGTCGCCTGCGCGCGCGTTTCGGTGCGGTACCTTTCGCCCAGACCCTCCTTGCCGCGATCCGCACCCGCATGGAGCCGTTGTTGTGCACCAAGGAAGGTGATCTCGCGCCCTCGGCCAGCATGGTCCAGACCGGAGTCCAAAGCGCGATGGCGGCGCCCGTACGCATCGGCGAGGAGGTCCATGCCCTGCTCTACGTCGATCGACTCGCCGTCGGCCTGCCATTCACCCGTACTGACCTGGAGTTCCTCTCCGCCGTCGCCAATCAGATGGCGGTGCATCTCGCCAATCGCGCGACCGTCGCCGCTTTGCAGGAACAGGTCCAGCGGCTGCAACAACCCACGCGCACGGTGACGGTGGTCGGTGACGACTCGGCTTTCGTCGAGGCCCGTGTGCAGGCGGAGCGCTTGGCGCAGGTCGACCTCCCGGTCCTCATCACGGGGGAGCGGGGATGCGGCAAGGAACTGTTGGCGCGTTATCTGCATGGGCATTCGCCGCGTTCCGCCCGGCCGTTCCAGGTCATCACCTGCGCCAATCTCGATCATCCCGGGGCCGAAGGCATGTTGTTCGGCCGACGCTCCGAGCAGGGCTTGACCACCCCGGGCGTATTCGAGACCGCCGACGGTGGCACGG